>CAZGCG010000336.1:0-4083 GCA_964524205.1 uncultured Sphingobacterium sp.
GTAGATATTATTACTGATTCACTCTGCCAGATTTTTTATCCTTCTCCCGGCCAATTACATAGCCTGTTCCTGCACCAACAACCCCACCGATTGCAGCACCTCTGCCATCTTTTTTGTCAACGATAATTCCTGTTCCTGCACCAATAACTCCACCGATAACTGCACCCTTAGCAGCTGAACTCCATCCTTTTTTCTGTGCTGTTGTACCTGTTTGAGTTGTCGTGTTGGTTGATGAACTTACCGATTTTGAAGAGGTTCCTGATGATTGAAACTGATTTTTAGTATTTGCTCTTTCTTTTGCGATTGCTAATGCAGTTGCAGCCGAATCTGCTGATGCAGCTCTTTTAAAGCTATCAAGCTGATTAACCATTCTGATTGAGTCCTGATCTATTTTAGCATTCTCATTCGCGTTACTGTTGCAAGCTGTAACTATCACTGCAAATGCAAACATGATTAGTATATTTTTCATAATTTCCTTTTGACCACATGGTTGATGGCCAATACTACTCATGAAATAATAGTGCCAAAGATTTTTAAATTTAATTTTCTTAAATTTTTAAGCTCATAAACTTTAAGCCTTATATTTTTTAACTTAGGATATAGCATAAGCAAAGTTCATATTGGGCTATATCCGGAGTATTTTAATAGTAAAGTAATTTAACTAATAAGAAAATATAATTATGTGTAAGAAATTAATTTTATTGCTTCTAATTCTTTTGAATGGAGTTTTTGTAAGTGCTCAACGGATAGGTTCCAGTCCTCAATACGTAAAAGAAATGACAGCTTTGTGGAAAGGTGAGCGTTCAGCAGATGGCCGGCCTATGGTTTCCGAACTCGTGCTTGAGCGTTTACAATACAATACACTGGAGCAGATATGGGGTTATTTGTTGAGTAAAGGTTACCGTAATCAGGTAGAGAAGAACTGGACTGTTCTAAAAACAGGACAAACTATGGTTGGCCGTGTTGTCACAGCACAGTTTATGCCTTCAAGACCAGATCTTGACACACTGGTTAAAGCACTGGGTCGGAGGGAAGGACGTTCACAGCGAGGCGGGTATAATATATGGCCAATTGATATTTTAACTAAGGGAGATGTTTATGTAGCAGATGGTTTTGGAAAGGTGAAGGATGGAACCCTGATCGGTTCCAGCCTTGGAAATTCGGTTTATGCTAAAACAGGCAAGGGAGTGGTTTTTAATGGATCTATAAGGGATATGCAGGAACTTAGGGATACTGAAGGGTTCAATGCATGGGTGAAGGGTCATGATCCTTCATTTATACGGGATATGACTCCAACTTCGATCAACGCACCGATTCGTGTCGGCGAGGTTACTGTCTTTCCGGGTGATATTGTATTTGCGAATGATTATGGGGTTGTATTTATTCCCGCTCATCTTGTAGAAGATCTGGTTAAGGCAAATGAACTGACCGGTCTGCGTGATGAGTTCGAACGTTTATTGCTAAAACAGGGCAAATACCTTTCAGGTGAAATCCATGGAGACTGGACAGAGACTATAAAAAATGAATTTCGTGCATGGCTGGCGAAATATCCCAGGAAAACGATGTATACCCCCGAACAACTTGATAATTATCTGGGTAAATCCCATTAATATTTTATAAATCTGAAATTCAAACGATATGAAAAGTACTTTAAAACAGCTCATCTCCAAAAATAAAGAAGAAGAAAAAGCGTATGCTGCATCAATAGAGGCTGAAATCAATAATCCTGAAACAGGAAGTAACAGAAGGGATTTCCTTAAAAAAACAGCTTTAGGCGGAATTGCCTTAGGGGGATTGATGAGTTTATCAATTGAAGATACCATTGCCCATACAACGCAAAATGTAAAAAGGTCATCAAACCCTTCAGATCTGAAGATTACGGATATGCGTTATTGCCTTACCAATGTAATGGGAGGAACAGCCATCATACGTATTGATACCAATCAGGGAATTTATGGTCTGGGTGAGGTAAGGGATGCTGCAGATGCCCGTTATGCCCTGATGCTAAAAAGCAGGATTCTCGGAAGAAATCCCTGTAATGTAGAGATGATTTTTAAGATCATCAAGCAATTTGGCGGACCAGCACGGCAGGCGGGAGGCGTTTGTGCGGTAGAAATGGCCTTATGGGATCTTTGCGGCAAGGCCTATGGTGTCCCAGCCTGGCAATTGCTTGGGGGAAGATATCGGGATAAGGTCAGGCTTTACGCAGATACTCCTGAAGCTGCAAGTCCTGCGGAACAGCAAAAACTGATTAACTACAGGATTAAAGATCAGGGTTATACCTGGCTGAAAATGGATATCTCTATCAGTGAACTAAAAGGGAAAGCGGGCACTGTAGTCAATTCTAAATTCTGGGAAAATGCTAATGGGGATCTGGCACAATGGGGAGATCAGCGAAATATGATGTCCTATGGAAATACCACACATCCCTTTACGCAGATTCAGATCACAGATAAGGGTTTGGAGGAATTATCACAAATTGTGGAGACTATTCGTAATATGGTTGGATATGACTTACCTATCTCTACCGACCATTACGGTCACTTTGACCTGAATAACAGTATCCGTTTAGGCAAGGCTATGGAAAAATACAGGTTAGCCTGGTTTGAAGATATGGTGCCCTGGACCTATACTGAGCAGTGGAAAACCATTTCAGATGCATTGGAAACACCTACAACAACAGGCGAAGACATCTATTTATTGAAAGATTTCAAGCCATTGATCCATGCCAGGGCAGTAGATATCATTCACCCTGATCTGGCTTCTTCGGGCGGCTTGCTTGAAACCAAGAGGATAGGTGATTATGCTGAAGAATATGGAGTGGCTATGGCAATGCACCAGGCAGGCACACCGGTTTCTTTTATGGCAAGTGTTCACTGTGCAGCTGCGACTCAGAATTTCCTTGCATTGGAGCATCATTCTGTAGATATCCCATGGTGGGAGGATCTGGTAAAGACGACAGATGGTAAGAAAATGATAGAAAAGGGTTATGCAATTCTGCCACTTAATTCTCCGGGTTTAGGTATTGAATTAAATGAAGATGTTTTAAAACAGCATTTAAAACCGACAGACAAAACGTATTTCGCACCAACGAATGAATGGAATGAACAACGTTCGCATGACAGGACTTATAGTTGAATTGTGCAATTAAATATTGATCAAATTTTTGTTTTATACTTCATGAGGGCACAGGCCACAGGCATGTGCCCTTGTATAAATCTAAGTACAGGCCATACTTGGCAAGCGTGCGCCAGCAATGATTTTGGTTTCAATAAGCTGAAATTAAATTAGGTATAAATAAGTAAAACATTTCCTTACGGACTCTTATTAAATACTCTGTTTGTCAATCCATTAAAAGCAAAATGATTAATTTGAATTAGTTTAAAATAATGATTAAATGAAATCAACAACAAAAAAATTTGAAATCTCACGTCGAACTGCAATCCAATCGGTTTTAGGCGTTGCAGGGATGGGGATTATGTCATTACCTGAATCTTCCTATGCAATAGGTTCCGGAAATAAGGTAAAGGCATCCACAATGGAGCAAATTAGAGGTAATGGTGAAGTAAAAATTACCAAACTTGAAACATTTCTGGTAAAACCACGCTGGATTTTTCTAAAAATCCATACCGATGCAGGAATATTTGGCCTGGGTGAACCATTGTTAGAAGGGCGTGCATTGACAATTCAAACAGCTATAAAAGAGATAGAGCCATATTTAATTGGAAAAGACCCCAGGAACGTTGTGCATCATTGGCAGGCTATATACAGGCATGCTTTCTATCGTGGTGGTCCAATTCTAACAAGTGCTTTAAGTGGAATTGATCAGGCTTTGTGGGATATCAAGGGAAAACTTTTAAATGTTCCGGTATATGAATTATTAGGTGGTCCTACACGTGACCGGGTTAGGGTATATGGACGTGCAAGTACCGCAGAGCAAATGAAACAGCAAAAGGCTGCAGGTTTTACTGTGATTAAAACTGGAGTTGCAAAAAAAGCTCATGCCAATATCGTAGAGAACCCAAGATTTATTAAATATGCCATAGATAATTTTGCTTCTTTAAGAGATGCTGGTGGTGATGA
>CAZGCG010000337.1:0-4080 GCA_964524205.1 uncultured Sphingobacterium sp.
TAATTCAGATCAGAACTAAACAAAAGCCTGGTATTATTACCGGGCTTTTTTTTTGCTTTGCCAATTGATCAAAATTGGCTATTTACTGACTTGCAAGTTCTATCTGCCTTTCAAATGTATTTTCGATAACTATACTTGCTGAGCCCAGGATACCCGCACTATGCCCTAAAGTAGACAGGACGATTTTTGTGTGTTCCCTGATTCTGGTCATGCAATAGGTATTGATCGCATGCCGCATTGGAATGGTAATATATTGCTTTGCCTCAGCTATTTTACCGCCAAGTATTATAAGTTCAGGGTTAAATAATTGAATAAGGGTTGCTACAGCTTTCCCTAAATTTTCACCAACCTGTGATAATATGTTTATTGCATACTGGTCGCCTTTATTTGCGGCATCAATCACAATCTGAGGTTCAATCTGTTCGATTTCTTCTTCCGACAAAGTATTTAAAATGGATGTCTGGCCTGATTTTATTCCTTCTTTAGCCATTCTTGCCAATGCAATTCCCGAAGCAACTGTTTCGAGGCAGCCTCTTTTACCACAATGGCACAGTTCACCATCTTTTACGAACGGGATATGACCAATTTCACCAGCAAAGCCCGACATTCCACTCTGCAGTTTACCATCCATGATGATCCCGAGACCAATACCCCAATCCATTAACAAAACCAGGGCATCCTTTTTATTCAATGCAAGCCCGAATCTGCACTCCGCCAGTGTATTAGTTTTAACGTCATTCTGAACATAGACGGGCTTATTAAATTTTTCTTCCAGAATATCCTGTAATGTTTTAGAATCGCCTGAACTACTAACCAGATATGTATAATTCCTGCCTGCATTTGAATCTACAAGTCCGGGCATACCAAGTCCTATTCCAACTAATTTATTAGTATCTATTCCGGAAGATGAAATTAATTGTTCTGCAAATTCATGAAGTAGTTTAATAGCACTTTTATCTTTAGTTAGTTTTAAGGAAAAACTTTTTATTCCTGTTATATTATTGTTATTGTTATCAAGAATTGCCATTTCGGTTTTAAACCGATCCATTTCTATACAGAGAACATAAAAGGAATTATTATGAAGGGAATATAATTCCGGCTTTCTGCCCCCGATAGATTTGCCTTTGCCTTTTTTTTCAATAAGCCCTTCGCTAAGGAGCTCATTAAGCAGAATTATAGATGTCGGTGAACTGATATTCAATACCCTGCAGATATCCGCATTTGATTTTGCCCCTTCTGTATGCAGTAATTTAACGAGTCTGACTTTTTGTAAATATTTCTTTCTTTCAATATTGGTTAGTGAGTCTAAATAGCACTTTTCAAGAAGAATAGATTTCATTATAAGCAATAGATTGATTAAACATATTTACTATTAATAATTGTAATTTCATAAAGAACCTTTTTCAATCGGAATGATCATCAGAAAGCGGGGAAGATTTTTCATAACATGTATCATGGAGAATGACTCATAACTGAGATGTTACAAAATTGCTTTTTGTGAATAAAATTTATAAAATCCCGGGTAAATGTGCCCTTTTTTGTTAAAAAAGTGGCATAATAGATATCCAATTGTAATTAATAATTTGACCTTCTATTATTGGTAATATCTATTTCAATGTTAAGTCAAATATCTTTTTTATTCATAAAATATTGAAAAACAGATATTTATAATTTTTTATTAATCTTCATAAGATCTTGCCGACTTTAAATTCATTGGATATTTTAATTATAATTTCCAATATTTACTTTATATTTAGTTTGTATACTGTAAATAATGCAGAAAAGAGAACAAATTTGCGATTTTGAACTTATCACCCGTATAAAAGAGGGTGATGAAGTAGCCTTTCGCATAGTTTTTGATTCCTTTTCCAGTAAACTCTATTACTTTAGTTTAAGGTTCCTGAAAGATAAGGAGTCCTGTCAGGAGGTGGTTCAGGAAGTTTTCATGAGTCTTTGGATTAACAGGGAAAAGCTTGATACCCAATATCCTATTGCACCATATCTGTATACTATCACCCGCAGGTTAACATTAAATGTACTTCGTCAGGTTGCAAATTCCCAAATTGCCATGGAGAAAATGTGGCTGAACCTTCAAATAAGCAGTAATGAAACTGAAGAGCTTGTTTATCTGGAGGATCTTGAGCGATTTACCGAACAGGTATTAACAAGTCTTCCAAAGCAACAACAATTGGTATACAGAATGAGCAGGCAACAGGAACTTAGTTATGATGAAATAGCTGAAGAACTCAATATATCAAGAAATACTGTAAAAAATCACTTGGTTTCAGCTCTAAAGACTCTCAGGACCCAATTGCAGAAAGCGTTTTCTATACTTTATTAGAAGGAATCCCCGTCTATCTATTTTTTTTTTTCAATAAATATTAATAAGACTAGTCCTGTTTGGTTGTTGGAGTGTATTACCATTAAATCATTTTGAGTTTTGCACAGGCGATAATGAATCAAAATAAACTAGATGAGCTTTTAAGTCTTTTTGCTGAAGGGAAAATAAGCAGGGACGAGTTTGAGCACTTATTTGATTATTTAAGATCAGAGGATGATGATGAGAGCATTAATTTTGCGATCGATCAGGAGCTTGGGAAAATGAAGAAGTGTGCTTCCCTGACCGACGGTGAGAAGGATGCAATTTTCCGAAATATTGTTACAAACGATAAATTTGGACAGGAACCAGTTTCTGAAAGCTCTGGCAATCATGTGCTCAGAGCATGGTATCAGGTTGGTGTAGCTGCAAGTATACTTGCAATGCTTACTGTTGGCCTCTACTTTTATACCAACAGAACTATTGATACTGAAATAGTACTTTCAGAATCCCAAACTATAAAGGAAAAGTCGATAATCAAACCTGGTGGTGATAAGGCTGTTTTGACACTTTCGGATGGTTCTAAAATTATTTTAGAAGATGCAAAGAAAGGTTTATTAGCGAACCAGGCCGGGGTGAGTATTCAAAAAACTGCTGATGGCGAGTTACTCTATTCATTTGCTAAGAATGTAAGTTCTGTGTCCGAAACATTGCCTGAGGAAGTGATTTACAATAAAATTGAAACTCCTTTTGGAGGGAAGTATCAAATTAATTTGCCTGATGGAAGTAAAGTATGGTTGAATTCAGCTTCAACTTTGCGGTTCCCTGCCTTGTTTTCCGGAAATACACGTGAAGTTGAATTGAATGGTGAAGCCTATTTTGATGTGGCTAAAAATCCAAATAAGCCATTTAAAGTAATTACTAAGGATCAGATTGTGGAAGTTTTAGGTACTCAGTTTAATATCAACTCTTATTCGGATGAGGAGACCTTTAAAACAACATTGATTGAAGGCTCTGTAAAGATTATTTACAAGGATAGAGTTGTTTTGTTAAGTCCGGGGCAGCAATTTCAACCAAATATGAAATCGTCCAAAGTGATTGAAGCCGATACAGAAGAAGTAACCGCCTGGAAGAACGGATATTTTTTATTTAAAGATGAAGACATCAGGAGTATAATGAGGAAAATATCAAGGTGGTATAATGTTGAAGTTAATTATTCGGGAAATATTCCAGATGTTGGCTTTGGAGGAAACATTTCCAGGTCCAAAGATATTAATGAAGTATTAAATGTACTTCAGTTAACTAATGCCGTTCATTTTAAAGTTGAAGGAAGGAGGATTACTGTTATGCGATGAGATAGACCCTGAAAAGCTAATGGTAATCTTAAAAAAAAAGTCAGGAGCGGTTGCAACGCCCCTGACCATATTCGGGTTACCAATTTAATTGTTGTGAACAAGTATTAACTAAACCCAAACGCGCAAAGATATGAAATTCTATTCATTAACCATATGTAGGCCATCTGATTACATAATAAAACTCTTGTTGATGATAAAACTAACTTTTGTTTTATTGGTCACAGCCCTACTTCAAATAAGCAGTGCTGCATCATTCTCTCAAACGGTGAGCTTAAAATTTAAGAATGCTAAACTTGAGACGGTCTTAAAAGAGATTGGAACCCAAACGGGTTATGATCTGGTGTACATTACCCCATTGATAAACGAAGCCAAACCGGTGAGTATCAATGTGAATAATGCACCTTTAAA
>CAZGCG010000338.1:0-4069 GCA_964524205.1 uncultured Sphingobacterium sp.
TACCACCCCCGGAGGTATAGTAGCTTATAATAATTTCACCTACCTGGAGCCACCAGATATTATTTCTTTTAGTCCGAAATTTGGATTTACAGGAGATACAATACGCATCGAAGGCTTCAATCTGCAGGGATTGACAGCTTTGAGCTTCGGAGGTGTTCCTGCCGCTTCTTTTTCTGTAACGGATAATCAGCATGTTAAAGGTGTGCTTTCCTCTGGAGGTAGTGGTAGTATTGTACTTAGTACAGCTGTTGGCACTGATAGTATACCAGGTTTTACATTCACGGGTCAGTTATCTATTCAGTCGGTGGTGCCATTACAGGGTATTTCCGGTGATACAATTACAATCACTGGCATTAATTTCAGAGGAATAAGCTCAGTAAAATTTGGGGGTGTAAATGCGGCTTCTTTCCGTGTTGAATCGGAAAGCATTATAAAAGCAGTGTTAGGTACTGGTGGCAATGGAGCAGTAGACATAAGTTCTACTTTTGGTAGTGCATCATTTGCGGGTTTCGTTTTCATACCTAAACCATTAATTGCCTCCTTTACTCCTGACAGAGGAGCCGTTGGTGCAACCATAACAATCAATGGCGAGAATTTTCTGAATACATCTGAGGTAATTTTCGGAGGGACTCCCGCGGCGTCCTTTGTGATTAATTCGGCTAGTCTTATTACAGCAAAAGTTGGCAATGGAGCTAGTGGAGCAATTACAGTGAAGACTCCGGGTGGTATCGCTTCCAGAGATGGCTTTGTTTTCATTGAAACCCTTAGTATCAGTTCTTTTAGTCCAAAGATTGCCACCACCGGACAAAAAGTTGTAATATTAGGTTCTAAATTCAGAAACGTAATTGATGTTAGTTTTGGAGGCTCCTCTGCAAAATCATTTTTGGTAGATTCTCCTGGTCAAATTACTGCAGTTGTTGGGAACGGAGCCACTGGTCAGATTACAATTCGTACTTCTGACGGGATTATCAGTTTGGACGGCTTTAAGTTTTTATTACCGCCAACCATTTCATATTTTACTCCTCAGAGCGCAGGATTTGGTACCAAGGTTCTGATTAATGGCACAAACCTGGATGGAATCACTACAGTTCAATTTGCAGGTATCCAGGCAGAATCATTCAAAATCTTGTCTGCAACTGCTATTGAGGCAGTTGTTGGAACAGGGGCTTCAGGTAATCTGAGTGTAGGTAGTCCAGCCGGAACAGCAGAATTAAAGGGCTTTACGTTCATTCCATTACCTTCAATCACTTCTGTCGACCCCATTTTGGGAGGTAAAGGCTCTGAAATCAATATTTATGGAACAAATTTTTTAACGACACATACGGTCAGCATTGGAAATAAAGTGGTGACATCCTTCAAGGTGCTCTCTGCGACTCATATTACTGCCTATGTTGGAGAGGGGGCCAGTGATGGAAAGGTTGTGGTTTCTACGCTTGGTGGATCAGGTTCATTTGATGGTTTCCGTTTTATTTTGCCACCGCTTATTTCGTCTTTTCTTCCCCGGGATGCGATAGCAGGGGTTAGTGTCCTGATTAGCGGAACCAACCTTGGAGATGTAAAAGGGGTTAGCTTTGGTGGTAAGGCCGCAGCATCATTCACCATCCTGTCGCCTACGAGTCTATCTGCTGTTGTTGCACCTGGTTCAGCGAGTGGTAACATCAGTTTAACAAGTCCGGGAGGGCAGGCCATTAAGGAAGGCTTTACCTTTATATATACACTTCCAACAAGTAATTTCAGTGTTTCGGCTACCGGATTGAGCTGCCGTGGGACGATGAACGGGATCATCAGCATTAAAGCGCTGCAGACCTTGAATTATACTGCTACCATCACCGGAAAGGGGCTGAATAACCGCTATGATTTTTCGAATACACTGGAAGTAAAGAACCTGGCTTCAGGTATGTACGAAGTATGCTTTACAATTGCAACAGAGAGTACTTTCAAGCAGTGTTTTGAGATCATCGTTACCGAGCCCAAAGATCTTGCGCTTTATTCCTTTATTAATAAGGAGGAAAATAAGCTGAATTTGAAACTGGAAGGTTCAGATACTTATTTTGTGGAACTGAATGGCGAACTGACCAAAACTTCCCTCAATGAACTGCAATTAAGTTTAAAAAGTGGTTTGAATAAGGTAAAGGTTTATACGGATAAACAATGTCAGGGTATCATTGAACGGTCATTCTTTATGGATGCGGTTCAGATCTATCCAAATCCATTCGATACGGAGCTAAACCTGATTCTGGGATCTGAATATTGGGGTACAATAAAAGTTGGAATCATGAATATGGGAGGGAAGCTCATCTATTCAAAAGATCATCAGTCGGAGGGCGGATTACTGAAGCTAAATCTGGAAGAGCTGGCACCGGGTCCATACCTTTTGCATGTATCATCAGGGGAACATCGCACGGTGCGTAAAATATTGAGGAGATGAAAGGGAAGATGAACAAACTATTTGCCCGTCCCGATGAAAAACAACACTGGGTAAAATAAACCTTGCCGGAGGGAGTAGCTTCCGGCTTATGATAACTTTAAATTTATCACGAATTCTTGCCGGAACTACCCCGGAGGAAAGGGCTGAACCAGCCTATAAAATACAGGTATTGCTTTCCAAAATTAAATTATTGTGACTCTAGTGTTTTATCTGGATAATTATAACCAGAACTTTTCATCTTCCTTGAATCAAACCCAGTTTAATATCAATTTCAAAAGCCTAAATTTAGATAGCGTGAATAATATGAACCGGACAGTAATGATGGGGGAATTCTCTGTAATTATGATAGAGATTACTCTATAGTAAGAGTAATCTTTCGTCCTAGCCCTACTTCTAAAAGTTTGTATAAAGTAGAAAGTTGAATGTCACTATGTCCGTTTTCAATTCTTGATATAAAACTTTTTTTAGTTCCTGTTTTTTCTGCCAGTTGTTCCTGGGTCATTGAACACAAACGACGCTCTTCTTTGATTACTTCACCAATTGCAAACGCTTTGGCCTTTATTTCAAATTCTGTCCTTTTTACAGTTCCTATTTTGCCATAACGATTTTCAAGATGTTCGTCAAAAGTCGTGATGCTTTTATTCTTCTCATTCTTTGCTTTCATCTTTAGTTTGTTTTTTTCCCTGTGGTTGGTGTTATCACCAACTAATTAATCGTGCCTGGTACGTTTTTAGAACACCGACCAGAGGGGGAATTACCACCAGCAGCTCCGGGCTACCCGTCCCTATGAAAAACAACACCGGGTAACATAAACCTTCCCGGAGGGAGTAGCTTCCGGCTATTTGTAATTTGAATTAGAGCACGATTTCTTGCCGGAACTACTCCGGAGGAAAGGGCTGAACCAGCCTATAAAATACAGCTATTGCTTTCCAAAATTAAATTATGGAGGCTCCATTGTCTTATCTAACAATATAACCGTATCATTTAACCCTTCCTTATTTCGAACTCACAACAATATATAGCTACCGTGCCTTCAACTCATCCACCAAATTCCGTTCATCCTGAAGCTCACGGGCAAGTTTACGTTCCTTCTCTGCAGCCTTACTTTTATATTCGCGGAATTCTGTGCTGAGTTCCTCATAGCGTTCGTTCTGTTCTTTCAGTTCCTGCACTGTGCTGCGGCTGCGGTAGATCACAAGCACGATGCCGGCAGCGAGCAGAGCAATCAGTCCCCAGAGCAGGGTAGTATCACTAACATTACTGATTTTTTTTATAGGAGAGTTGGCTGCTTTTAATTCCCTGATCTCGGCCTGAAGGACTGGAATTTCTGCTAAGCCTTTTTGTAATTGAGCTTTACTGTCTGCAGCAATCTTTCTTTCTTTCTGCAGACTGTCGGTAACATTCTTCCAGAGCTGTTCAATTTTCGTTTTACGGATGTTCTTATATACCTTATAAGAACCTGATTTAATCACTACTTCTTCGTATTGTTTGGCCAGGCTGGTATCCTGTACCTGAGCAATTGCATTCCTGCTTATAAATATAAGCAGCAAACTAATCGTTAATAGGCTGATATTCTTCATGTTTTGTAGATAGGATTTTTAAAAATACAAAAATGATTAGGAAATGAGGAAATTAGGGAAT
>CAZGCG010000339.1:0-4066 GCA_964524205.1 uncultured Sphingobacterium sp.
GCTCTATATTTAATTCTTTTAAACGAGCTTCGATATTCACTGTATCAGCAGCAGCAGCCGTTTCCTGTTTTGCAGCATCTTCCTGCTTTGGGTTACAACTTAATAAGGCTGCAGAAATAAGAAATAATAGGGAGTACTTTTTCATAATAATTTAATTTTGGGTTTTATTTATTTACAATGTTAATAGGTTTTTGATTCAGGAATGAAGATAAATTATTTTCTGCAATTCCCATCAATCTGGAACGGGCTTCTTTTGTTGCCCATGCAATATGAGGGGTAATTAAACAATTTTTTGCCTTAAAAAGGGGATTATCTGCAGATGGGGGTTCTACCGACAATACGTCTATCCCTGCACCGGCTATGATTCCCTCGTTTAACGCATCCGCCAGATCCTGGTCAACCATCAGCGGGCCCCTGGAGGTATTCAGAAAGAATGCAGTACGCTTCATTAGTCTTAAGCTATCCTTATTAATGATACCCTGTGTTTCAGGGAAAAGCGGACAGTGAACACTAACCACATCCGACTCCTTCAGCAGCTCATTCAGTTCTGCCCATTTAAAGTTTTTACGATGTGATTGATCTGATCTGGTTCTTGAAAATCCAATAATATTCATTCCAAAGGCTGTCGCAATGTCCGCCACCTTCTGACCGATGCTGCCGAAACCAATAATTCCAATCGTTTTACCTTCGAGCTCAATCAAAGGATAATTCCAGTAACAAAAATCAGGTGAGGCTGCCCAGTCACCCTGACGTACAGAATCACTATGGCTTTGTACATGCTGACATAATTCCAGCAATAAGGCAAAGGTCATTTGAACCACTGATGCCGTACCATAACCCGGCACATTCGCTACTGCAATTCCCCTGGTTTTTGCATAATCAACATCCACTACATTATATCCTGTTGCCAGAACTCCGATATATTTCAGATCAGGAAGCTGAGAAAGTATCGGCTCCCTGAGCGGGGTCTTATTCGTGAAAATGATCTCTGCTCCCTGGCAGCGTTCCACAATCTGGCTTTCAGGTGTACGGTCATGCACCTCCAGATCACCGAATTTCTTTATTCCTTCCCAGTTTAAATCTCCTGGATTTAAGGTATAACCATCTAAGACAACTAACTTCATACTTATTTCAATTCTAATATTTCTTTACTTTCTGCTTTAAGCTTTCTACTTTTAGCTTATTAAACTCTTGCCCATGCTAAATTCAATACCCGCTTAGCATTCGCTATCACCACATCAGCATCCTCATCTCCAAAAGGTTTAATTTCAAAACTTACTACTGGCGGGGTTTGAGTATTTAGAAAACCAATGTCCAGCAGCACCTTTAAATATTCCACCACTTCATCCACATCATTCTCACCGTTAGGGAAGCCAAACCTCGGGTGAACATCTCCGTATGCAGCCATATCCGGACTTTTCACCACACAATTACCGATATGGGCATGCACAATATAGTCCTTTACCGGAAGAATTGATTCCTCAATTGTTTCATGAATCAATGGAATATGGCTCAGGTCTACCATCAGACCGAAATGATCATGTGCTTTGCGAATCTCTTTAGCATACCGCAAAGCCAGATCTGCAGGACCAATCAGGCTCCTTTTATCAACGTCATAATCAAAAACCTCAAGAGCAATTTTCATTTCACCTTTACTCTTTGCATAGGCACAAATTTCATTGGTTGATTTCACTAATGCCTGAAAGGCTTCTTCCTTTCTACTTTCTTCGTAGTTTCCACTCAGAAAAGCAAAGCTGGATGCTCCAATTTCATAGGCCTCATCAATTCCCTGCTTCAAATTGTTCAGTGCTTTCTGACGTTCCTCCTCCACCAAACTATTGATATTCATTCCTGTGGTTAACAATCTTGGCTGAGCTCCATAAGCTACCGTCATATGAGAAGTTTCCAGCATCTTCTTTACAGCCAGGCGGGTTTCAGGATCCTTGATCGTGGTTATTTCAATTGCGCTGAAATAATCATCCACTGCAATTTTTCGGATCGTTTCAAGTACCGGTCCTTCACCTTTGATTGTTGCCGGGAAGGCCATAAAGTGGACCAGGCCCACACGCATGTATTTGTATAATGATTCGTTCATTTTGGTATTTTGTATTAATAATTAGTATTCTCTTAACTTTATTTTCCCTGATCTATAAACTCTCCCGAATTGTTTTTATCAGGTTCAGTGCACGCTGACATTCTTTACTCAAATCATCATACAACTGATTCTCAATCACTGCTTTGGTGATCATTTTACTTCCGCCTACAGCGCAAACTCCAACTTTAAACCAGCCCCTAAGGTTGTCCTCATTCAGTTCAATGCCACCTGTTGGTAAGAAGGTCATATCTGTAAACAATGCCTGAACTGCCTCAATATAAGAAGGGCCCAGAGTATTTGCAGGAAAAAGTTTTACCATATTCACTCCACAGGATTCGGCACGGATGATCTCACTTGGAGTCATGCAACCCGGTACACAGAGTAAATTATGTTTATCTGAGAGTTCGATTACTGATTCCAAAATGCCCGGGCAGACCAGAAACTCTGCACCTTCATCAATATACTCCTTCGCTGCATCAGCATTTTTTATAGTACCAATGCCCAGGCGCATACCGGGCATTTCTGCATCACAAGCCTTGCGCATTTCCTTGAAATTTTTCATTGCCTGCTCACCACGGTTGGCATACTCGGTTGTCCGAATCCCTCCCTGGTACATTGCACGCATTAACTCAATACTTACACCGGCATCAGCAGCATAATACAAGGGGACAATCCCCTGTTCTTTTATGAGAGACTTAAGCTCTGCTTTCTTATCCATTTTATATAATTTGTATTCTGATGGATAGTCCCTGAGGGCATATCCTACTGTTTGTATATTACTTAGGTTATGTTAAAGTTTATACCCCTGACGGGCCAGAAGCCTCCATTTGCCCTGCTTTTTTTGCCAGACCATGATATTGCCAAATCTGATCTCAACCGGGTTACCCTTGTTTACGGCCTGGGCTATGGCAATATGCCTCACCACAGCATTTTTGCCTGAAACTTTAATCGTTTGATTTTGAAGTTCAAATTTCTTGAAAAAATTGGGACCATTCATCGCACCCGCGATAAATGCCGCCTTATCCTGGATTGCGCCGGAAGAATGTCCGTAACTCAAATCTTCCCATACCAGATTTTTTAAGGCTGTACTATCGGTGCTGATAATAGCATGATTAAATTCATTGACCAATTGCACGAAACGTTCTTCCTTTTTAGTCTGAGCATTTAAGCTAAAACTGATTGCTGTTAATGCGATTAAAATGCAGAAATATTTTGTTTTCATATTTTATTTAGCTGAATTTGATTCGGTTTCATTTTCAACACCCAGAGGTGGTCTATTCTGCCAGTAAGAAGCGAGGATAGATCCACTGATGTTCATCATCGGTCCGTAGATCATAGGTGCCAATCCCACAGTACCCAATTTGCCCATTCCATGAGCTAAGCCTTTTGAAAGTCCCGCATTCTGCATACCCACATTTATAGCTATCGTACGGCAATCCCTTTCATTCATTCCAAATAATCTTGCCGACCAGTAGCCCAGGGTATATCCCATTAAATTATGGATCAATACCAGCAAGATTAGCAGCGGTCCAACAGTTAGCAGACTCTCCCTACCTACTGCAGTAACAATGATGATAATGAAAGCAATCCCAAACATTGATACCATCGGCATTACTGAGTTAAGCCATTTGATCTTATCCTTGAGTAATTCATTCAGCACGATGGCCAGTGTGATAGGCAGAATGACCATTTTCATAATATCCCACATCATATCGAACACATTGATTTCAATAAAGGAACCACCCAATAGCTTCATTAGTAAAGGAGTAAGGAATGGAGCCAATAAAGTTGCTATTGAGGTCAGGGTGATCGACAAAGCCAGATTAGCTTTGGCCAGATAAGAAATAACATTAGCCGCAACCGCATTCGGGGCGCAACCAATTAAAATCATTCCGGCAGCAATTTCGGGTTCAAAACCACTCATACTTGCAAGGGCAAAACCGAGCAGTGGCATGATTGTAAAATGACTTA
>CAZGCG010000340.1:0-4058 GCA_964524205.1 uncultured Sphingobacterium sp.
TAGCTTCGGCAACACTCTCCCCCATTTTTGGAAGTACTAATTCGTATAAAGCCATATTAGAGTATTTTGGAGAATTGGTTATTTATATACAAAATTAAACTTTTTCAATAAACCTGTTCCTCTTTCATTAATTTATAAAGTAATATGAGGGCTGTAGTAGCTGATCTTTCAATATTCTGGATTCTTTTATTGCCAAAATTGTATTTTCTGGTAATGGTTTTCGATTTACCTGTTACTGCGATCCAAATTGTTCCAACAGGTTTTTCTTCTGTTCCTCCATCCGGACCGGCAATTCCACTCACTGCAATTGAATAATCAGAGTGAAAGGCTGAGTGTGCCCCTTCAGCCATTTCCCTGACGGTTTGTTCACTTACTGCCCCATAATTCCTGAGTATTTCTTCTGAAACGCCCAACATGCTCATTTTTAACGAATTAGAATAGGTAACAGCTCCGCCTATAAATACTTTGCTGCTGCCGGGATGTTGGGTGAATTGATGGGAAATATACCCCCCGGTACAGCTTTCTGCGAGGGATAAAGTCAGATTTTTGGACTCCATAAAATCCATAATTACTTTTTCAATCGGGGTATCATTTTCTGCGATCACAAATTCAGATATCAGATCAAGAATTCTTTTCGCGTAAATATTGATTTCTCTATTCAATAGGTTTTCATCATTTCCGCTTCCGCTTAACCGAATCCGGACAGTGCCTAACTTAGGCAAATAAGCCAGTTTAATATGCTCAGGTAATGAGTCTTCAACAGATTCAATCCTCTCTGCAAGGATAGATTCCCCTATTCCTGCGGTTAGAATGGTATGATGAAGAATCACAGGTAAATTGAATGCTTTCTTGATTTTTGGAATAACCTGCTCTTCCATCATATACATCATTTCGAATGGAACTCCCGGCATTGAAACATATATTTTACCTTCGTGCTCTATCCACATTCCGGGTGCTGTACCGTTTAAATTAAGCAGAGTAACACAGTTTTCGAGGACTTCAGCTTGCTTAATATTCGACTCAAGCAGCGGGGCTTTATATTTGGAGAAAATCCGTTTTACGTTTTCTAATGCATCCTGATCTGAACGAAATCCGGTTTTGAAGTACTCTGCTAGGGTGTTTTTGGTGATATCATCTTTAGTAGGTCCTAGTCCACCGGTGATCAATATAAGGTCTGCCCTACCTTTAGCTTCATTTAATGCTTCAAGAATATGTTGACGGTCATCTGAAACGGATGAGATTTGTTGAACCCGTATACCAGCCAGATTGAGTTTTTGAGCCATCCAGGCTGAGTTTGTATCAACTATCTGTCCGATCAGAATCTCATCCCCAATTGTTATAATTTCTGCTCTCATTTTAAAAATTGTTATAGGCATCCCGGCGTTTGCTGAGTTTAAGATCCTGAAGTATCGAGGCTTTAACTCTCAAATCAACGCTATAGAATTTATAGGTTCCAATTGGTGACCATCTGAATGAAAGATCCCAGCAATGAAGGTCACGATAAATTGAAAATTGAGTTAAACTAAGTTTATTAGCCTGAAAATCATACCCTGATGTATACTGAACCTTCCATTTTGGTGTTACATTAAAATCTCCGAAGACATTGAGTGTATTTGATATACTTGATTCGAGCCCATTAACTGAATAGTTAAAGCTATAGGATGCGCTGACATTCCAGGGGATATTAAAATCAACAAAAGCATTGGGATCTCTGCTTATAGCGTCTAACTCTTCCCGCTGTTTTGAAGACAGATTTTGCTTTGTCTTGTCGATCTGATTTAAGTTTTCATTCCTGCTTTTGGCTGCGTTCGAGTTAAAACTAAAATCAGTTGATAATCCAAAATTAGTTAATCGTGCCAGTTTTCCGGATTTTAGTGCGAACTCATCGACTCTGATACCATCCTTGTCAATCGAATATGGGTCAAGTGTTCCATAGAAATTTATTCCGATCTTCTCTTTAAAGAATGCTGTTCTTCCTGAAAAACCGATAGTTGATAGTTTGAAATTTTCGGCAGCAAAATTGTAATTGCCCGAAAAAGTTAAGCTCTGTAAGATAGGGATATTGACAGAATTCTTAGACGAGTCGGCAGTAGATTTGACCTTTGCTTCAATATTATTATCAAAACTGAATCCAATTCCGGCTACCCTGCCTGCAAAAGGAGATCCAAAAACAGCATTATCATAAATTGAATATCTTGTACTAACTTTAGAAGTATCACCCTCCATATTACGAAAATACCCGTAACGATCAGAGCCGAAATCGGGACGGTAGTTAAAATTGACTGAAGGAGTCATAACGTGCCTTAAGGCCATTAAATTCCCTTTTTTAAAATTGAATTTACCATACAGTTTAGTAGCCAATCCAGTACTTAAATTATAATCATAAACTCTGCTGAAGCCCTGAATTGTATCGGTAACCTGTGCAAAGCCTGAGGAAACCGGGTCAAGTCTTTTCCTAATGGTTTGCATGTACCATTTTTCACTATACTGCATACCGGAATTGAATTGAAAGTATTTTAGAATATTTAGGGATAAACTGATCGGAATATCATGCTGTATCCCATTTTTGAAGTCTTTTAATGTTTCCTTTTTAAACAATTTATATTCTTTCGTATTGATTGAATTACTTCCCTGCATGCTATAGCCAACACTTAACCGTTGATACCATTTCTGCTCCCCGGCTCTGTCTTTTGAATCAAAAGGATTTAGAGTCGTCATATTTAAACTAAAACGGGGCAGATCAAGAAATACAGTTTGCTGTTCAATATCCTGGGAATGTGAAAGACTGGAAGAAAAGTTAAACAGACCATTTGCGAATACTTTACCGTAACTAATACTTGATGAAAGTGTATTTCTGGCGATCTCGGTTGGGTTATACGTACCTGCTGCACCTGTGTTCTGGAAATAAGACCCTGTTCCGGCATTTACAGATGCACTGAAAGTTGTTCCGGGATTTGCCAATGGACTTTGAGAATGACTCCAGGTTAAATTAAAATCTTTATTCGGTTTTTTATAGGATGGAGTCCCTTCTACTCCATTTTTGGTGGATGCAAACCTGAAATTTAATCCTCCATCATACTTATAATTTTTCCGGTATCGTGCTGCTGTTCCCAATTCATAAGATCCTTTAGAATATAAGGTACCTCTAGTGGAAAGATCCCAATAGTCATTCAGGCCCAGATAATAGCCCAGATCGCGCATAAAAAAGCCCCGGGTATCTTCTCCGAATGTTGGAAAGAGTAATCCCCCTGATCTTTTATTTGGTTTTGGAAAAAAGCCGAATGGGACACCCAGAGGTAAAGGTACATCTTCAATGACCAGGTAGGCCGGACCGGTTATAATCTGCTTATCAGTTGCAATACCTCTGCTTATATGAATTCCAAAATGCGGATGTGGTAAATTACAGGTACTGTAAATACCTCTCCTGAAAAAACCTTCATCATACTGATTCTTTTTAAACTGCTGTGCCTGAAGGAAGCCACCTTCAACATCTGTAAAAACTCCGTAGGACTTACCTTTTTTTGTTTTATAGTTAAAAAACAGAGAATCAGTACTTAAAGGAGGTTCTGCACCTTGCATAACCAATGGTTTTCCAATGTATCTTTTGTTAACCGGATTTGTTCTTCCCTTGGCAAAAATGCTGTTATTCTTCTGATCAAGGCGGATATAGTCAGCTTCAATCTCAAAATCTTCATACTTCACACGGGCTTTTCCATACAAAAAGACTATATTGTTGGTCATATCGAAGATTGTTGAATCTTCTGCCGCATAGGTTACTTTGGAAGTTAATGAACCTGGATTTTTTATTTTTTTTGTTACAGTATCTGTTTTTGAGCTATCAGCGCGCAATGTTGTATCACGGGAAGCGTTATCAGGTCGCAGAACAGTTTGCTGGGCGAATGCCGACCTATTCATGGATACAGCAAAGAGTATGGCTGCAAAAAAATATATAAAAATGGATCTAATAAATTTCAAATTCGGTGATGAATACTATTTTTGCAATGATAGATAATAATATGCGCTCAAAATTAATCAAAAATATAGCATTGATAAGATTC
>CAZGCG010000341.1:0-4029 GCA_964524205.1 uncultured Sphingobacterium sp.
CCACTGACAACCCCCCGATCGGTTTCGGGGAAGGTGCCAATTCCTGTCCCGAAAGGGAAAAATAAATTCATATTGAAAATGAAAAAAGACCAATCTACAGCTCCTGTATTTCCGAAAGCGGAACTTACAACCCCATCACAAACTCCTTTCTATTCTGCATCATCAACGTATTGTTGTATGTGTATGAATTTTGATTCTTGTTGTTAAGTCCTATTCTAAGGTAAACACCTTATAAAAGGAAAAAACAACAATCCAGTTATTTTGATATCTCTTTTACAACATTTTAATTTAATTAAAAATTAAACCTAACATTTAATAATTATGTCAGCTCAAAATTTAAAATTCGAAACTTTACAAATTCATGCAGGCCAGGAAGTTGATCCAACTACAGGATCACGTGCCGTACCCATCTATCAGACTACATCTTACGTTTTCAACAGTTCAGAACATGGTGCAAATCTGTTTGCACTGAAAGAATTCGGAAATATTTATACACGTTTGATGAATCCAACCACTGATGTGTTCGAAAAACGTGTAGCTGCACTTGAGGGAGGTGTTGCAGCACTCGCTGTTTCTTCGGGACAGGCTGCACAGTTCATTGCATTGAATAATATCCTGCAGGCAGGTGATAATTTTGTAACCTCTTCATTTCTGTACGGAGGTTCATATAATCAGTTCAAAGTTGCTTTTAAACGATTGGGTATTGAAGCACGCTTTGCCAATGGTGATGATCCACAAAGCATTGATTCCTTAATCAATGATAAAACCAAAGCCATCTACCTAGAAACGATCGGAAATCCAAGTTTTAGTATCCCTGATTTTGAGAAGATCGCAGAGATCGCTAAAAAACATGATCTTCCTTTAATTGTAGATAATACTTTCGGTGCGGCCGGATACCTATTCCGTCCATTGGAACATGGAGCCAATGTGGTTGTTCAATCAGCGACTAAATGGATTGGTGGACATGGAACCAGCATTGGTGGAGTAATTGTTGACGGTGGAAATTATAACTGGGGCAACGGTAAATTTCCGCAGTTCACTGAGCCATCTGAAGGTTATCATGGTTTAGTATTTAATAGTGTGTTTGGAATTGGTGGTCCTTTTGGGAACATACAGTTCATTATTCGCGCCCGGGTAGAAGGATTACGTGATTTCGGACCATCACAGTCACCATTTAACTCGTTCCTGTTGATTCAGGGTTTGGAAACATTATCACTTCGTGTTCAACGCCATGTTGATAATGCATTGGAACTGGCTAAATGGCTTGAAAGTCATCCTCAGGTTGATAAAGTTGAATATCCCGGATTAGCAAGCAGCCCTACACATGCAAGAGCTAAAAAGTATCTTAAGAATGGCTTTGGCGCAGTGCTTTCATTTGAAGTTAAGGGAGGAAAAGAAGCCGCTATTAAATTTGTGGATAATCTGAAGCTGATCAGTCACCTGGCCAATGTTGGTGATACCAAAACATTGATCATTCAGCCAAGTGCAACTACCCATCAGCAATTAAGTGATGCCGAACAATTGGCAGCAGGAGTTAAACCATCATCATTAAGGGTTTCAGTAGGTATTGAGCATATTGATGATATCAAAGCTGATCTGGAACAGGCTTTTGCAGCAATAAAGTAATAAACAGGTTAATAATTAAGAATAAAAAGACCTCCCCGGTCTGTTCTGGCTTGGGGAGGTCAAAATAATATGAATACAGAAGCTATTTATAAACACAAAAAGCCTTTTTTGCTCGAAAGCGGCCAAAAGTTAAAGGATCTGGAGATCGCTTATCACACTTTTGGTGCTTTAAATGCTAAAAAGGATAATGTGATTTGGGTTTGTCATGCTCTGACTGCAAATTCTGACGTTTTTGACTGGTGGAAAGGGCTTTTTGGTGATAATTGTCTTTTCAATCCAAAGGAGCACTTTATTGTTTGTGCGAATGTTATTGGGTCACATTATGGTAGCACAAGTCCTTTGAGTGTGAACAGTGCAACCGGTCTTCCCTATTTTCTTTCCTTCCCTGATTTTACTGTACGTGATCTAGCAGCAGCACATAAGCTTTTGGCTGATCATCTGGGCCTGCCCCAGATTGGATTATTAATTGGCGGTTCACTAGGTGGCCAGCAAGCAATGGAATGGGCCATTTTGGAGCCTCAAAGGATTAGAAAGCTTGTTTTAATCGCAACAAATGCACAACATTCAGCATGGGGAATTGCATTTAATGAAAGTCAGCGGCTGGCAATTACTGCCGACCGCACCTTTTACACCCCCTCTCCTGATGGAGGTAAAAAGGGGTTGAAAGTGGCACGCAGTTTTGCTTTATTGTCGTACCGTACATACGGGACTTATGCAACAACCCAGATGGAAGTAAATCCTGATAAACTGAGTGATTTTAAAGCATCCTCCTATCAAAATTATCAGGGAGAAAAACTGGTAAACCGGTTCAATGCATACAGTTACTGGTATCTGACTAAAGCGATGGATAGTCATCATGTTGGTCGTAAAAGAAATTCGGTAGAAGACGCATTAAAGTTAATTCAGGCAAAAACATTAGTTATTGGTATTAAAAATGATGTTCTATTCCCGATAGAAGAACAACAGTTTCTGGCAAATCATATTCCCAACGCCCGTTTTACAGAGTTAAATTCATTTTACGGCCATGATGGATTTTTAGTTGAAACAGAAATTTTAACACAGGAGATTGGAAATTTTTTCAGATCTGCAGATTCGGATAATAGCGTAAGAAATCTGCATAAAATTGCATAATCAAAATGAGTAAAAGACTGACCATTGGGTTGTTTGGCTTTGGCGTAGTTGGCCAGGGTTTACATGATATTATAAGTACTAAGGATCTTAATATTGAGATCAAAAAAATCGCAATAAAAAATCCGGAAAAAGAACGAATTCTGCCTGAGCATTTATTTACGACTAAAGCTGATAATATACTTAATGATCCGGAAATTAATACGGTCATAGAGTTAATCAATGATGCTGATGCAGCTTATGAAATTGTTACCAGAGCATTAAAAAGTGGGAAAAATGTAGTTTCTGCGAATAAGAAAATGATTGCAGAGCATTTAGATGAGTTGGTACATCTGCAGGAAAAATACAATACATCATTATTGTATGAAGGTGCAGTTTGCGGAAGTATTCCAATCATAAGAAATCTTGAGGAGTATTACGATAATGAATTACTTCATTCTATCAGTGGTATTTTTAACGGATCTTCGAATTTTATTCTTTCTAAAATTGCTAATGAGGGTCTGGAATATACTGAGGCTCTAAAACAGGCACAGGAATTAGGTTTTGCCGAAAAAGATCCAATACTGGATGTTGGTGGTTATGATCCTAAATACAAACTTGTAATAGCCGCAGCGCATGCATATGGTGTTTTTGTGAAGCCTGAACAAATATTAAACATTGGAATTCAGAATTTTTCTGCCGCTGACCTTCACTTTGCGCAGGAGCATCAGTTAAAAATAAAACTTGTTCCAACTGCAAAGAAACTTGATGATAAAGAACTTGCTTTATATGTTATACCTAAACTGGTTCCTAAAAGTGATTTCCTTTATAATGTTGAGAATGAGTACAATGCGGTATCAGTAAAGGCAGCCTTTGCTGACCAGCAATTATTTTATGGGAAAGGCGCGGGTGGCCATCCAACCGGTTCTGCCGTTCTATCAGACGTCGCAGCTTTGAGATATGATTACCGTTATGAGTATAAGAAATATCATCATGATAAGAAACTAAAGCTTCAGAATGACCATGTTATACCAGTTTACATCCGTTATAATCATGAGAGCCTGATCAATGATATTCATTTTGAATTTATTGCTGAACAACATAAAAGTATTGAACTTAGCTATGTGCTTGGTGGCGTAAAAATCAGTGAATTAATAGCAAAGAAAAAAGATATATTAAATGATGGGGCTTTTCTAGCTCAGGCTGGTGCATTAACAGAAAAATTTGAAGAATTAAAGCGATTAAAGCTTGAAAAAGCTTAATCGATTTAGATTGAATAATAAAAAAAGATCCTTC
>CAZGCG010000342.1:0-4005 GCA_964524205.1 uncultured Sphingobacterium sp.
TCCTGCAATACAGAAACCCAATCAAGAAGAGTACGTATTTCATTGGATAAAGGGAAAACCTGGCAGGCCATTGATGATGGACTTCGGCCTACTTTGTTCATTTCATCGATCAAACAAGTTGGCAAATATTTAGTACTTGGTCATCCGGATGGCATATTCCGTACATCTGACAAGGGTAAAACCTGGAAAAGTGTTCATTCTGGTATTGATGAACCTGCTGATAAAAATGTGTTCAAATTTGTACCAAGCTGGAGCAGACCAGTCGATGAACCTGGAAATGTATTTAAGATATTTGTTTCCGGAAATGCAATGTATGCGGTGGTAGTGAGTGCGGGATGTTGAAAATAAGTTGCTGGAGGTAATTTAGTGATTGGCTCTAAACAACGTTTGCACCGATGGCTATCGGGAGCAACAAGGCCTGATATGAATTGTCGGGCTTTGTTGTTTGGCAGATATAAGAGCGGAGGCGGAGACTCCTGTTTATTGGATAATTCGTTTCATGTTTCGTTTAAGATTACGGACATTTTGGTTATGGCTATACCGTCTAATATCCAGTTAACGGTAGATATCCTATTTTTTACCTTAAGAAGCTTCATGAATCATTGTTTTACCGTCAAAATTCTTGTAAACGGTAAATGTTTGATTTTTTACCGTTAGGTTGTTATCTTTGTATATGCAAGAAAGTTATAAAGTAAACCCTGATAGGACTAAGCCATGGAATGACATGCCAGAACTTCCAATTGCGGAGGAGCTTTATAAGGACATAGACATTTTTGAGCAATTGGTCTTATCCAGGGCATCATTAGCTAGATTACAAGGCAGAAGTATAGCTATCCCTAACCAGGGATTACTAATTAATACCATAAGTTTACAAGAGGCGAAGGCTTCGAGTGCTATAGAGAATATTTTTACTACAGATGATGAACTTTATAAAGCTTAGAGTGATCAGAAATATCAAATGCCACAAGGTGCCTCAAAAGAAGTTCTGAGATACCGTGAAGCACTATGGGCAGGTTATCATTATCTATCAAAACTCCCTGGATTTGAGCAAAACTATTTCATCAATATCTATCAGGAAATTAACCAGGTAAGTGATGGAATAAGACCTGCGTTTTTAAATACAGTAATTAAGCAGGGAGGGTCTGGTTTGAATGCCGGAACAATTGTTTATACACCTCCAAGAGGAAATGGAATAGTAGAGCAGAAACTTCAGAATCTGATCCAATTTCTGAATAATGCCGATGATAAAACAGATCCTTTAATTAAAATGGCTATCGGACACTTTCAGTTTGAAGCTATTCACCCTTTTCGTGATGGCAACGGAAGAACAGGTAGAATATTCAATATTCATTATCTTACCAAAATGGGCTTACTGGATTATCCTATATTGTTTTTAAGTCGTTATATTATTGAACGTAAGGATGATTATTATAATCTGTTAGGTGGTGTTTCACAAAGAGGGGGATGGAAAGAATGGATATTATATATTTTAAAAGCAATAGAAGTTACTTCCAATATAACCTATGATAAAATCAATGATATTCTGGCAACGAAAGAAGCCATAATGGAGGAGGTAGTGAAGCATAAGGATATCAGGAGGCCTGATCGATTAGTTGATCTGATTTTTACACAACCATTTACTAAAGTAAAACATCTTGAAGATGCTAAATTATATGCTGAAAAAACAGCGAGAAACTACTTAAACAAATTAACTGAACTGGGGATTTTGGAGCGAAGATCTATAGAAGGAGGACATTATTATTTAAATCTTGAGCTCTATAGGATATTATCCGAATAGTAGGGATGATGTCACATACAAAAATAGAAGCAGTACTGATAGCTGTGGAAGTATAGAAACGGAGTCTGAGACTCCTGTTTATTGAATAATCCGTAGTCCCGCTGCGCTTAAGACGACGGGCAGGAGATTCTAAGAACGTTTTCCACAATCGCCCATGTTGATAAATTTATTTGCAAAATTAGTTGCAACTAATGAGGGTAATTATCGTATATTAGGTGTGTGGAAAAGTAAAGATGAATTAGCGTTTTCTAGTATGACTAATAATTTTACCTTTGCATCCCCAAAAAATGAACTTTAAATTGCATCTTTGCGCAAACAATAACGATTAATGCCTCAAACCATTTGGTCTGCGGCATGTTTTGTTTAAGAACTTAATCTCATACAATGTCAACCTTGATTAGCGACACCAATTCAGAAAATTGGTTAGAGAAGATTCACGAATCAGAGTCTTACGTGAAGGATATGCTCTCACATTTCCAGCGTGGATGGCATGAGCGTGGCGTTGATGAACAAGAGAAATTCAAGGCTAGAATGAAAGCAAACCTAGGCTTAACTGTATCTTACATTACGGAGGTTATTGGTGCGTTGGGCAATCTTGATATCAAGGTAAAAACGCCATATTTAAAGCTCAATAGCCTCGCCTCCCACACGGTTCTAATTACTGTTGGTATCGAAGATTATGTAAAACCTGAGTTTTCGAAAATATACTCTACTACTTCTCGCTTAGAAAAAGCAAGTAGGTCGGAGAATTATTCATTGGGTTTCAATTTTACCTTTGATGAAGGTAACCTTGATAATGAATGTATTGTTTCTGATGGCTACATCAATCTTATCGAAAAATAGAAAATTCCGTTGAGTAAAAAAGCACATGCGGAACGTAATGAACGCCTATGCCGGCAACTTAGAACTGCGGGTGACTACCTAGATTGGGTTGTAACTACATCATTCTATTCGGCTTTGCATTTTGTGCAGAACGAAATGTTTCCTTACGACAATGGCATAAGGAATTACTCAACTTTTGAGAATTATTATAA
The DNA here is from genome assembly GCA_964524205.1 of uncultured Sphingobacterium sp. Classification (GTDB taxonomy): domain Bacteria; phylum Bacteroidota; class Bacteroidia; order Sphingobacteriales; family Sphingobacteriaceae; genus Daejeonella. Next base: position 2,833 of record CAZGCG010000342.1, read on the forward strand.
CTCTCATCCTTTTAGCGGTAAGAAGCCTTCGAAACACAAAGCTACGATTGAGTTGACCTTTGAAGTTTTGCCCGATGCCGGGGATAGTTACAAATGGCTTCATGATGCCTGCATCACTGCCCGATACCACAAATATACTATACCTGAAATAGTTGCTGACAGAGCAATCTATCATTTAGAAATTGTTAAAGAATCGTGTGTTAAGTAAATTCGATTTAATCTGTAGTCCAGAAACTAATCATCAATGTTTCAGACGAGGGTTTCAAGTCTGTGTACTGTCGGTACAGTTTAGCTAAGCTATCCAATGATAAGGTGTCATACTGTCCGTAGAGTTTAGCGAAGCGCCTCTACGCCTATCGAGTTATTATACTTTATGTTCATTTTCCCACCCTGTTTCTTTTAGAGCTGGATCATTCTCTTTCTTTAAAAAATCTGCATTCGATAAGGTTTCTGCTTCCCACTCTAATACAGCGCTATCCGGCACTACTTCTATGGGCGTTTTCCATGACGTAGATGTTTCATTGTAGGCCAGGTTAGACTGCAAGGAGTAGCAGGAAATAATTGACCACCGGGGATGATCGGAAAGATTTGCCTCCGACCTATGTAGTAAGTTACTGTGAAAGATAAGTGCGTCACCTGCCTCTATCTCACAGTATACCAGATCCATGGTTTTCAGAGCATTTTCGACCATTACTATATCGGCCCCAACCTGTTCACCAGCAAAACCATGATTTACACGCCCGAGTTTATGGGAGCCTTTTATTACCTGTAAACAGCCATTTTCTTTGCTAGCTGGTGTAAGGGCTACCATCACACTAATTAACTGATCGGGGAACATAAACTGGTTCTTATACCAGTATCCGTAATCTTGGTGCCATTCCCAGGCTCCTCCTATTTTGGGCTCTTTCTGCATCAGCTTGGAGTGAAAATGGCAAACCGGAGCATCTCCCTTAAGTAGCTGAGCAACTGAGCTAACCATTCGTTCACTCCTGGTGAGATAACCAAAAACATCATTGCCCGGCTTAAACCAAAGTGAAAGCCTGGTTTTTTTACCTGCCTGGTCGTTCAGATCGAGTGCATTTTTTGACATCGCATCATCCTCCAGAGCTACAGCGTATAGCTTTTTGATCTCAGCCGGACTGCAAAATTTTTTGATAACCAGGTAACCATCGT
>CAZGCG010000343.1:0-3987 GCA_964524205.1 uncultured Sphingobacterium sp.
AAATAAGCTATGCTGGCGACCCCGATAGCTATCGGGGGGTAGACGCGTCGGTCTCAATACCGATGTATATCGGTACCGATAGGAAACTGTGCCGGTTCGTCCCGATAGCTATCGGGACCGGCGCCAAGTACATTATTTCTCCGAAGGAAGGTCCCTATGCCACATTACACTCCAGGTAAACTGGTAACAAATAATAATCCTTTCTTTCTGATCACAGTTTCACCGATGGTTTGTAGAAATATACCGTTTACTATACACTATCTTACAATCGTCCCGTTAGTTTTATCTTCATTCATGGCGATAGTTTACATTTTATTTTCTAATCAACTTAATCAGTTTTATATCGGTAGTTGTAAGGACCTTCCTGAACGAATTACTGAACATGTCAAGAAGATATTTGCAAAAAGCTTCACCGCAAAAACTGACGATTGGGAGTTGTACTTGTCCATTACAGATCTGGGCTACCAACAGGCCAGGCTTATCGAAATGCATATTAAGAAGATGAAGAGTACAAAATATATCAGGGACTTGATAAAATATCCTCAACTTATCGAGAAGTTAAAAGAAAGATATCCCTAACCAGGAAAGTCTGAACAAATTCAGAGGCTGAATCCTGTAAATTATTAAAATTTTATTTATGTTTGCATCCCGCAGCGTAGAACGTGAAAGCGTAAAACGTATGATTCAAAAATGCCCAGCTGGCGGAACTGGTAGACGCGTCGGTCTCAAACACCGATAGGAAACTGTGCCGGTTCGATTCCGGCGCTGGGTACAAAGCCTTAGAGAAATCTAGGGCTTTTTGTTTTTAAGGAATCGAATATCGCTTTAATGCTTGAAAATGGTTTAGGGGCAAAATATCCTGTAAGGCTTATTCTTTGAAGCCCGCACTACCTCGCTGCACCGGCTTCTAATAATTTATTTAAGTACAGATTCTTATTAAGGATACGACATGTGAAACCGATGTGTTCGAATGGATAAATGCGAACGTATCATAGGATTAGTTCTTTAATATTACAATCCTAAACTTAAAATCATGTCCATTATCAGCAAACTCAGTACTTGTATTTTATTAATTACCTTATTATTTGCATCCCGTACACAAGCCCAAACTGCAAACAAACGAAAGTCTGATCTGGATTCTTTGATGATAAAGATTGAGAACACCATGAAAAGAGAGCGCATGCCCGGGTTGATGCTCTCGATCGTAACTAAAGATTCTATTCTATATTCTGGAGGATTGGGTTATAGTAATCTTGAAGATTCGGTCAAAGTAACTAGTTCGACTTTATTTCATATGCATTCGGTCACTAAAATGTTCACTGCTCTGGCAATTCAAAAGCTTATAGTGGAAGGTAAGCTTAAATTAAACGACAAGCTTAAGTTTATCGCACCTGAAATAGTATTTGAGAATCCCTGGGAATCAACAAATCCTGTGAGAATAGTCAACTTGCTTGAACATACTGCAGGTTTCGATGATGTGCAGCTTAATAGAATGTTTACCAGATCCGGAAAGCAACTCAAAGGCCTCGAAGCCGTAGAATCAATGTCAACTTCCCTTGTTTCCAGATGGCGCCCCGGAGAAAGGATGTCTTACTCAAATCCCGGCTATGTGGTTTTAGGGTATTTGATCGAAAAGCTTTCCCGGCAACCCTGGAACGAGTATGCAAAGAGCAATGTTTTGTTGCCTCTTGGTATGCAAAATTCGTTATATGACCTGGACGGTAGGGAAAAACCAACATATGCCAGAGGCTACCATTCTACAGGCGACAGTTTTAAACGACTTCGCTTTGCGATGCCCGTGGGTAACGGCGCCGGCAGTGCATTTGTAACTAACGCAGATGACGTATCACTATTTCTCAGGCATATCCTGAACGGCTGGAAAACTGTCAAGGGCGGATGGCTTACTGAACATAGCCTGATAGAAATGGAAAAGGTACATAGTACTCTTGCATCTGGATACGGACTGAAGACCGGATATGCCCTCGCCAACGATTTTTTTCCTAACAACAGGAAAGCTACCTTCAGAGGTCACAATGGGATGGGCGAAGGGTTTAACTCCTGGATATTCTACAATAGAGAAGCAGGAATTGCTTATTCCATTTGCAATAACGGCGATACGGGTATGTGGCAGATTTCGAATCTTATCGAAGATTTCCTTACCAGAGGACTCGAAGAGCTGAAACCTCAGGATAGTCGGCAGGATCTAAAGCGTTTCACCTCGTATTTGGGTTATTATCAGTTTGTGAATCCCCGAATTGAGAAACTGGGATTTTTTCAGGTGATCTTTGATGGCATCACATTGTCAATAGTTAACAATAAACTGGTAGTATCGCCTGATAAGGGTCAGCCGGATACCCTGATTAATACTAAAGGTAACTTGTTCAGGGCTCAAAATGATATTATTGCAGGTTATGTTTTAGGTACAGACAAAAGAGGCAACGCCTTTTTCCAGGGCTATGCAAATACCTTTTATCAGCGGACACCATATGCCTATATATTTATTCAAAAAGCACTGATCTATGCAGGGCTTGCGGCGATGATCCTATCTGTTCTTGTTGCTTTTGTTGCGGTTGTACTTGGTGTGTTCAAAAAAGTGAGTTGGGGGAATGTCATTCCAACTGTCTTGCCAGCTCTGGGGGTAGTTTCGCTGCTCGCGGCCTACCAGAAAATGAGAGTTACCGATCAACTGGACAAAGCAGCCTTTACAACATTAAATTATACTACTGTTTATATCTTTATAGGAACATTGGGATTCGGCTTGCTTAGTCTTGCCTCAGTATATTTTCTTTTTATCCGTTGGCGCTCTTTACGCAACAGGTGGATAAGAGCACTATTAGCTTTTAATAGTATATTCATACTCTATATAAGTTGTTTGCTTTTTTACCACGGATGGATTGGAATAAGAATCTGGAACTTGTAAACCTTCAATGCCCTGACTATAGCTATATTCAGGATAATTGATACTATGACACACTTAATATATTCCTTATACGCTATTTCTGCAGGCAGTTTATGCCTGCTTTCGGTTCTTCTCCTGTTCAATATCACCAAAGTGAACACTATAGCCAACCGTTGGCTCGGTGTGTTTTATCTCTTTTTAGCATTTGCTCTTTTCCAACAGTTTTTAGACAAGTCTGGACTTGCTCATGAATCGCAATTATTTATTCATCTGCTGGAACTAACCCGCTGGGCTCTTGCTCCATGTTTTTATCTGGCTATACTATATTTTGTAAATCCCGGCAAAAAGTCGCTTAAGATTTTAGTCCATTTCATTCCAACTGTTTCGTTCCTGATTTTCTCAAGCATATATATAATTCCACGCTTTTATAACCCAGACCTGTCATACAAATTCCCGGTTTGGATAGGCTTTATCTTTCGCTATTTTTCTATTTTACAAATAATAGTTTATTGGGTATTATCTTATAGATTAATAGTTGTTCATTCAAAGAACATTCGCCTGGTTTCGTCTGCAATTGATAATATTGATCTTTTTTGGATTAAACAGTTGTTAATAGGAACCCTGATGTTAACTATAGTAAGGATAGTTTCTTATGATGATGGGATGATTAGGTTGATCAATCCCATTTTGTATTGCTCAGGCATATTCTTTATTGCCTTTTTCTCGCTAAGACAGGGGATTATCTATCCGGTTACTGCTGTTGAACTACCTGAAATAGAATCTGTGTTTAGCAAAAATGGAAGTAAGGAAAGATTAAGTACTGATCAGGTTGACGAATTGAAAGAAAGGGTCATCTCAATACTCATGGGCAGGAAGTTATTTTTAGATCCTTCTCTTACGTTGACTCATTTAAGCAGAGAAACCGGAATCGGCATCCATGAACTATCATATGTAATTAATAACGGATTAAATAAGAATTTTTATAATCTAATCAATGAGATGCGCGTAGAGGAAGCCAAGAGGATTTTAATTTCAGAAAGAATTAAACATCTAGATATGATAGGAATAGCTATCGAAGCTGGATTTAA
>CAZGCG010000344.1:0-3948 GCA_964524205.1 uncultured Sphingobacterium sp.
ATTGGCTACCGGTGCTCTCAGATTATGAGAAACGATATAGGCAAATTGCTCCAGATCCTTATTGCGGTGGATCAGGTCCTTTGCGACTCTGCCGCGCTCGAACTCCGCAAACTTGCGTTCAGAAATATCCTGATGCGAAACTACAACCAATGACTGATTGCCTTCAAACTTCATTGCACGCATGCCAAACCAGCGTTTTCCCTCAGGGGAATCGCATGGGTATTCAAGATAAAAAATATCTTTTTTATCGTTCATAACAGATTTTATTCCTGAGCACGCAATTTCGGCATATTCTTCTCCGTCTTTTTCGGCTTTGGAACAAACCTCAAAATAATTACTACCAATGCCGGTACCTGCCAAGGTGCTGGCACCATTCTCATTACCGAAAGTATTCCATGATTCATTGACAGCTACGAGAGTGCCGGTAACATCAATCACTGCAATGTTGGAATTTAGCGAATCCAGAACTCCCCGGTTGAACGACTCACTGTTTCGGAGCTGCTGTTCCACTTCCTTTCGTTCAGTGATGTCCTGAACAATTCCGTAAACGCGGACAGGCTTGAGATCGGGGTCAAAATCCAGCAGTTTTAAACTAGTACCATACCTGGTAAGACCTTCTCTGGTAATAAATCTGAAATCAAAAGAGTAGTTTTTATGAGATATCAGCGCATTCTCCATTTCTTTTGATACATACGCTAAATCCTCGGGATGTATAAAGGAAAGAAATGCTTCTTGCGAAGGAATCACTTCATCTCTTTCCACACCGAATAATTTATACATTTCATCAGACCATGAATGGGTTTGATCTGACAGATCGATCTCCCAGCTGCCCAGGTGTGCTATTCTTTGAGATTCTTTTAGTCGTAATTCACTTACTTCGATGCGCTTACGTGATAATACCTGTTCTGTTACATCAACGGCAAAAAAGAAAATACTGTCAATTTCCTGATTCTGGTCTTTGTGTGGCTGGTAACTAAAATTCAGGTATTTATCCGTAAGTTTTCCTCCGATATCCAGTTTTATAAGCATCTCATTAGCCGAAAAGGTTTCACCAGTAATGTAAACAGTGTCCAATATGCTTATGAAACCCTGATCAACAGCAGTCGGCAAAACCTCTTTTACAGATTTGCCAATTATGTTATTCATGCCGATTAGCTCTAAATAAAGCGGGTTTACTATTTCATAAATGTGATCCGGGCCACTAACGACTCCAATACTCACCGGGGCTTCGAGGAACAGGTCATAAAATCGTTGCCTTTCAATTTCAACTGCCTTTTCCAGCTTTTTCTTTTCAGTAATATTTCTTGCAACCGCATATCTGATCTGGTCTTTTTCATCCCAGCGGACGGACCATGAGATAGGCACTATAGAGCCATTTTTGTGGACATACCTGTTTTCAAAATTCACCGCGTTCATGCCAGCTAAAACACTGTCGGCAGTTTTTTGGGTTTTAAGGCGGTCCTCAGGATAAACAAAGTCAATGGTCCGTTTCCCGATAAGCTCATCTGTTTTGTAGCCCAAAACCTCTTCGCATGCTGCACTAACCCTAATAAAAAAGCCATCGGCATCTACCGCACAAATCATATCCAATGACGATTCCAGCGTTTTATTATTTTCGTTCAATGCCACCTGCAAAGCAGTGGATACTTCCTGCAATGCTCTCTTTTCAATTTCCAGTTCTTTTTTCCATTTGATCTCTTTCTCAATCGTTTTTTGCAGGCCTTTAAATAATCGGGGTATCAAGGAAACACACAGAAAGCTCAGGAAAATCAGGTTTGTTGAAACTGCAATCCATTCACCAAAATTATGGTCATGAATGTCTTCCTGAGGTATCAAATTGTATTTTATTAGCAAAGCAAAGATCACACAGATAAAAGTATTGAGCCAGGCAGACCAATAGACGTAGTTTGTTGAGAAGATCAGGATACTGAATATACAGGTAGTAAGTAAATAGATGAGTCCCGGCCCGTTGAGTCCCACAAAGTATAAAATACCGAGGCTAAACAGATATGCGGCGGATATGAATATTACTTTTCGGTAAAAGAGCTTAATGTTGGGTGCAAATCCTATTATTATAATACATGTAACAGTCAGAATATCTATGACAGCTATGGCATACATATCAATTTTTAAACTCCAATAGAGACCAGGTATCAGAGCAATAAGCGAAAAAGGTAAAAGATATATAATCGTGGTCGAAAAGAGCTTATTGCGCCAAAAAACCAAATCCTCTTCGTCATCGGCAGAATTGCTGCAATTTCGTATAACCTGATTAACGTATCTGGCTGTTATATTCATTTAATTATTCATTAAAATTTTAAAGACTGGTGGTTAAAGCCAGTGAAAGAGTCAGAAATTCAGATAGTTCTTATACAGAGAAATAAATTGCAATGTTGCCGGATGGAGCTTGTATTGTCAGGTTTTTGAAATAGGTTTTTATAAATAATTGTTCAGTAGACTGTTACAGGAATAATTGAAATTAGCAATACCCGGTATTTTTGCTATTTCCAGAATGCTTAGGTCAAAAATCAGGCCACTGAGAAAATTCGGTATTAAACAGGGCAATATGCAGGCTCTGGCTAAGAATAACAATTGCTGAAATTTATTATTTTTAGAAATCGAACCCAGAGGTTATAAAAATGAAATTCGATAAACATCTTCCTGTCGACTCACTAAAACCGTACATCAAGTACTTTGTTGTATCTGAAAATGAACTGGAAAATGAATATAAAGTGTTTCCGACTTCGGGTTTGGTCATCGGCTTTCAGTATAAGGGGCAACTCTCAACAATTCAGGACAAAACTTTAAGCAAACTTGCCCCGTCAGGAATAACAGGAATTTCAGACAGCTATAAACTATTTAAAAGTTCTGCCGGTATAGGAACTATTCTGGTTTATTTTACTGAGATGGGATTTGCTTGTTTTACCTCAAATCCGGTTAACGAATTGTTCAACCTGAGCCTTTCGCTTGATGATATTTTCGACAGGAGCAGGGTCTATGAGGTGCAGGAAAAATTGGCTCTTGCTATAAAAGACAAACAGCGGATAAAAATTGTTGAACAGTTTTTAATGTCGCAGCTCAAGGAGATTCAAACCGATAAACTCATTCTTGAAGCAGTTAATCTTATCTATCAGAGCAAAGGAACTATCAGGATTAGTGAGCTGAATGAGAAACTGTTTATAAGTCAGAGTCCGTTTGAAAAACGCTTTAGGAAAGTTGTTGGAACTACGCCTAAGAAATTTGCTACAATTGTACGTTTCAATACAGTTCTCGACGATCTGAACTCAAAATCACTTATGGAGATCTGTTATGAAAACAATTTCTTCGACCAGGCCCACTTCATAAAAGATTTCAAACAATTCACTGGCGATACCCCCGAACATTTTAAACGCTTTTTGTAGATAAACGATTTTTTACAAGGGCAGGTTTTTTTTGCTGCGCACCTTTGAATTGTAATTCGGGAGCAAACAAGAGGGCTATCAACAAGCTAATCCAAATGCCTGCTTTTTCCGGATTGCGTAAAACTCAAAAAATTTTTTAACTCAAAACAAGAAACAATGTTTACAGCAGATCAAATTAAAGCTGCGCATAGCAAGGTAAAATCAGGCGCCGACTTCCCTGCATACATTCAGGAAATTAAGGCAATGGGTGTCACTCATTATGAATCTTATGTCATAGATGGACATATTGACTATCATGGTTCCGGGAATTATACGGCAAAAATCCCTGCAAAATACGAGGCTTTGTTCATTGCCGGCTCAACTGATGCAGAACAGTTTAAAGCGGGTTTGAAAACGCATCAGCAAGGTAAAACGGATTTTCTGACCTTCATCAGAATGTGTGCAGTATTCGGTATCGAAAAATGGGAAGTTTGTATGGATAAAATGACCTGCACTTATTTTGATAAAGCAGGGAATGAGGTTTTGGTTGAGGGGATTCCTCAATAAT
>CAZGCG010000345.1:0-3926 GCA_964524205.1 uncultured Sphingobacterium sp.
GATTTTGGAACAGCATCGATAACTGTCACTCCAACAAGTAGCGATTCAACTGCCACAATAAAAATAAACGGTAATTCAATTTTAAGTGGATTGACTTCTGCAGATATTCCTTTAAATCTTGGAGAAAATACTATTACCGTACGAGTTACTGCAGAAGATAGTACAACTGTCAAAACCTATAATATTGTAATTACCAGGCAAGTATCCAACAATGCAGATATGGCATCCCTAAGCATGAGTTCAGGTACTTTATCACCTGCCTTCGCATCGGGAACAATTTCCTATACCGCTTCAGTTGATAATGAAACGGCTTCAATTACAATTACTCCATCTGTTGCCGAATCAAATGCAACAGTTAAAGTCAATGGAACCACAGTTGTTAGTGGCATTCCTACAAGTGCTATTCCGCTACTTGTTGGAGATAATATCATCGGTGTCACTGTTACAGCTCAGGATGGTACTACAACAAAAACATATACCCTTACGGTTAAACGTGCGGCTCCATTATTTCCATATAATGAAAGCTTTAGAAATACTGCAGTCGCAGGTATGGTTTATGGAGGAACACCGAACCAGGCGTCTTTAACTGCAACAGCTATTGATGCTGATGGTACCGGCTATCTCCGTTTGACAAATAACGGAGCAAGTCAAAGTGGTTTTGCCCGGAACACCAAAGCATTTCCAACTGCTAATGGACTGTCAGTTAGCTTTGAATATTATACTTATGGTGGTAGTGGTGGTGACGGATTAAGCTTCTTTCTGTACGATGCAAGTGCAAATTCTGCATTCCAGATCGGCGCAGCCGGAGGTTCCCTGGGATATGCTCAAACAAGCAATAGCGGCGGATTGCCGGGAGTTAGCAAGGGTTACCTGGGTATCGGACTTGATGAGTTCGGTAATTTTAGTAATCCAACAGCTGGAAGACAAGGCGGACCCGGTGCCAGAGCAAGTGGTATTGCATTGCGTGGCGACGGGAATGGATTAGCGGCTATTGCTACTAATTATGAATACCTAACTGGTATACAAACCAGCAATGCCGCAGCAATGACAGCGGCAGGCGCCGGAACAGCCTTCCAGATTGCCGGTATGATAAATGGGAGGACAGGAAATGTAACAGGTCGTCCTCAGGGAGGTTTACTACCAACGGAGACAGGTTACAGGAAAGCAAAAATTGAACTGACACCAAATGGTTTGGGCACAGGATTTATCCTGAATGTATGGATCACAGAGGGAAATGCCGGAAACAGTGTGGTACATCAGGTAGTTACTAACTATGCCTACATAGGAAGTTCTGTTCCTGAATTCCTGAGCTATGGCTTTACAGCTTCAACAGGAGGAAGTAATAACTTCCACGAGGTGCGTAATTTAGCAATTACTGTACCGCAGGCTGGTTCACTGGCTCCTTTTGTTGCCGATATCAATAAATCAGGATCTGTCAATACCATTATTCCATTCAGTACATTGAACTTCTCTGAGAAGTTCAGTAGTCCGGGAGGTAATCCAATTCAAAAAGTCAAAGTAACAAGTCTGCCGGGTACAGGAACATTAAAATTGAATGGGGTAGATGTGATCCTAAACCAGGAAATCAGTATCAACGATATTGGCCAGTTTAATTACACGCCTGTTACAAACTTTACAGGGGCTGTAAGTTTCGGATGGAATGGAACCGACAATACGGTTTATGCGACAAATAATGCAATCGTAAGTCTGAATATCGCACCTGCAGGAACCTTAAGTCTTCCCTACAGCGAAAGTTTCAGAAACTCGACAGCATCGAATATGGTTTATGGTGGCTCAACTGCAGCAGTGCTCACAGCCTCAGCAGGAACAGATGCAGAAGGTGCAGGTTATTTGCGCCTTACTAGTAATGCAGCTAACCAGAACGGCTTCGCAAGGAACACAACCTCACTTCCAACATCAGATGGACTGAATATCAGTTTTGAGTATTATACCTATGGCGGGACAGGAGCTGATGGTTTAACCTTCTTCCTGTATGATGCTACCGCAAATAGTGCCTTCCAGATCGGAGCACCCGGCGGGTCCCTGGGTTATGCACAGAACTCTACTCTTCCGGGAGTTAGCAAGGGATACCTTGGTTTTGGATTTGATGAGTTTGGAAACTTTAGCACCGCAACTGCAGGTCGTCAGGGTGGACCCGGACAAAAAACAAGCTCTCTGACTATCAGAGGAGATGGGAACGGCCTTGGAGCCGGAAGTCCTGCAGGTAGCAATTATGAATTCCTGACCAATATCCAAACAAGTAATGCTACTCAGATGGCAGCACTTAATGCTGGTTCCGCCTTCCTGATTGGGGGCAATGTTAACGGCCGTACCCTGGGCACAGAGGGTTTAGGTATTAGCAATAGCGGATACCGGAAAGCTCAGATTGAGCTGAAACCAAACGGATTGGGTACAGGTTTCATTATCAATGTTTGGATAACAGAGGGAAGTGCTTCAGGTGGTGTAATTCACCAGGTCGTGAAAGATCTGAACTATGCCGGAACTTCGGTTCCTGCGAATCTGAGTTACGGTTTTGCCGGATCTACAGGTGGATCGACAAATTTCCATGAGATACGTAATCTGGATATCCGGGTTCCTGGAACATTTACTATTCCATCCATGATGGCAATCAAGGAAAATATTTTCGAGGGTGTTATGAGCAAGTTTAGTACTATTCAGGCGAATAAAGATGAAAGTAATGAACTGAGTGCAACGAACCTGATCTCTCCGAACGGGGATGGTAAGAATGATACCTGGGTAATCCGTAATATTGAAAAATATCCGAATAATATAGTTCGTGTTTTTGACAGATTGGGCAGGTTGGTATATTCAGCTTCCAATTATAATAATGCATGGGATGGGATCTACCAGGGGGCATTGCTTCCGGAGGATACCTACTATTATATTATTGAACTTCCGAATGGAGGAGGGCAAAGGAGAGGATATATTAGTATCATTTGGTAAAATACCAACACACCCAAAACCTTATAGCCGGAAGCATTCAATAGCTTTCCGGCTATTTTGTTTCTGAATAAAAACAGTTTAAATCGGTTTATTCAATGAACTGCCTTCTTTTTATTATTAATTGCTGTTTAGTTTGTTTAAAAAGCAAGTAAGTAGTAGTTTTATTTCCAATAATTCAATAAACCATTTAAGCTAGAAATGAGAAACTTTAAAAGCACATTTTCGATTTTTGCCATCGCAATCTTTACTGCTGTGGTATTGTTATCTTCCTGTAAACCCAAAAAGATTATCAGTCAGGCTCCAGCAGCACCTGTACCTGCCAGTGTTCAGGATGCACCAAAGGCTGCAGCTGTTGTTGAGGCCGATACTGATGGTGATGGCATTCCTGATTCAAAAGATAATTGTCCTAATAAAGCTGGATCTTCAGTCAATGGTGGATGTCCGGAGACTAAGGTTTCTGAACCAACATTCAACTATAAAAACATATTGTTTGAATTTAACTCTTCAGTTCTGAAAACATCATCCTATTCTGTACTTGATGAAATAGCCAGAGAGATGAAGAAATTTCCATCCATGAGTTTTAATCTGAATGGACACTCTTCAGCTGAAGGTACTGAACAGAGGAATATGACGCTTTCTAATGATAGAGCCACTGCCGTGAAAAGTTATCTTGTAACTGCAGGAATTAATGCTAATAATCTGATTACGAAAGGTTTTGGAGAATCAATGCCCCTTACTTCCAATGATACTGAATCTGGCAGACAGTTAAATCGAAGAGTAGAAATTAAGAAAAGGTAATTTTAGAATTTTTAATGCAGAAAAGGGTGTTCAATTATTTTGGACACCCTTTTGTTGTATATTGGGATAGGTGACAGGAAATCTGTGGGGAATGGGAATTGTGAAATAGGGAATGGGAAATGGGGCATGTGAAATAGGGAATAGGGACCCGATAGCTATCGGGT
>CAZGCG010000346.1:0-3918 GCA_964524205.1 uncultured Sphingobacterium sp.
GAGGTGATTTGTCTATTTGTCGATGGAAAAGAGAATTAGCAACCCGATAGCCATCGGGTGAGGTAATTAGAAACCCGATGGCTATCGGGTTAGCAAATGGCTTAAAGATTTTCGAGATTTCGTTTTCAGGGGGCATTGTCAACTGTCAATTATCAATTATCAACTCTTCTTCAAAATGTACTCCTCCCTTGCTCTCAAAATATGAACCATATTATCATTGGCCCATCCGGATAAAGCAATGAGCTGACCTACCAGACTCCGTCCGAGGGGCGTGAGTTCGTATTCAACCCTTGGCGGGATCTGAGGGTAAATAGTGCGTGTAAGCAGGCCATCCTCTTCCAGTGTACGCAGCGTTACTGTTAGCATACGCTGAGAAATGCCAGGTATCTTTTTCTTCAGTTCCGTAAATCGAAGGGTGTCGGCTTTGCCCAGCATGATGATGGCATGCATGGTCCATTTATCACTGATGCGGCTGAGGACGTCTGTTATGGGACAGTGATTTGTCTTGCTGTTGTCAGAAAAATAATTTGATATTTCTTCACGACTGCCTTCAGAGGCTGTTTCGCCATTGGTTACTTTCATAATACTGAGTATAAAACAGGTGCCGTATTGTTTAATGCAAAGTTACTAAATAGTTTTGAGTTATTAAAAGTAACTAATAAGAAGAAAAATGAATATTTTAACTGCATTAAACTGGCGCTATGCTGCAAAGAGTATGAACGGTAGTCCCGTTCCTCAGGAAAAAGTTGACCTGATCCTTGAAAGTATCCGACTATCCGCATCATCAGCGGGTTTTCAACCATATCAGGTAATAGTCATACAGAATAAGGAGCTGCTTGAGAAGATTAAACCGATTGCATTTAATCAGCCTCAGATTACAGATGCCTCTCATTTACTGGTGTTTGCAGCATGGGATAGAGTAACAACTGAACGCGTGGATGCCATGATAAAAAATATTGCCCGGGTAAGAAATGTACCGGAGGAATCACTTGCAGTAATCAGGGGCTATGGTGACCGCTTTATGGCCCAGACAGCTGAGCAGAATTTTCAATGGGCAGCACGTCAGGCCTATATTGCTTTGGGCACAGCACTCATTGCAGCTGCAACACTCGAGGTCGACAGCACCCCTATGGAAGGCTTTGATCCGGCAGCTTTAGACCAGCTTTTGGGCTTAGAAGAGCGTGGTTTGAAAAGTGTATTAATTCTTCCTTTAGGCTATCGCGATGAAGAAAAGGACTGGTTACTTCCATTAGCTAAAGTAAGAATGCCAAAAGAGGACTTATTTATTGAGGATGAAGATCTTGCTGAACTTATAAACTAGAACTATCCTGATGAGTGATAGGTCATTGGCCTGTCACTCATTTTTCTTTCTGAAATCTGCTGTGCATTATTCAATATTAATAGAAATTATTATTTTGGATATAAATTGAACAGCTATATGATTACAAAAGGTCGTTTGGAAGCATTCAGTGATGGAGTAATTGCCATCATTATTACCATCATGGTTTTGGAGCTGAAAGTGCCTCATTCAGAAAATATTGAGGCATTAATTGCATTGCTGCCTGTTTTTCTCAGTTATGTACTTAGCTTCATTTATATTGGTATTTACTGGAATAATCATCATCATATGCTGCATGCGGTGAAATCTGTAAATGGAGCAATCTTATGGGCTAATCTTCATCTCTTGTTCTGGCTTTCATTAATTCCTTTCGTAACAGCCTGGATGGGTGAGAATCATTTCGGGAAATGGCCTGTCATTATGTACGGCGTGATCATGATTATGAATGCAATTGCCTATACTATTTTAGGACGGACTTTAGTCTCACATCATGGTAAAGATTCTCTGATTGCTAAGGCTTTGGGTAAAGATTGGAAAGGTAAATTATCCTTACTTATTTATGCTACCGCGATAGGTACCTCTTTTATCGATCCGGGAATAGGCATGTTCTTATATTTTGTTGTGGCAGTAATTTGGCTTATCCCCGACACAAGAATCGAGAAACTCCTGATCGCCGAAGCGCAAAAAGAAGATAAACATTTATGAGTTGTCAGTTGTCAGTTGTCTGTTGTCAGGGATGTAGTGGTTCATTTTAAAATTCATGTCAAATACTCACATACGCCTGCCCCGGACGCACGGGATTTCTGTGCTAGATAATGCTATAAACATTTGACCCATTCTGGGTCATTAGAAAAATTCCAAACAAGAGAATTTTACAAGACAATAGTGACTCTAAGCCAGATAGCTATCCGGTATCAAATCCATTTCCCATTCCCAATTTCCCATTCCCAATTCCCCATTCCCTATTCCCAATTCTGTGTCATCCCGACGCAGGAGGGACCTCAACGATCACTTTTTGCTCATCAGTTTCCTCACCTCCATCACCTCCTTCTCACTTACCGGCCCCGATTTATTACCCCAACTCCTCCTTACATAAGTTAATATCTCCGAGATTTCCTTATCCGTAAGGAAAGAAGCATGTGCAGGCATCGTATCATTATAATTTTGCCCTTTTACCTGAATAGCACCGGTCATGCCATTTAAAACCACATTGATCAGCACCGTTTTGTCGCTGTTTACCCATTCAGATCCGGCAAGAGGAGGGAAGCGGCTTCCATCACCATTTCCATCCGTTTGGTGGCAGTTTCTGCAATAAATATTGTACAAAAGCTCTGCATGAACAGGTTTGCCTCTTCTGTCCAAATTATCAGCCATTTCATCCGGAGTTTTGAGATGAGGTAAAGCCTTGCGCTTTTCCATTTCAGCCAGTTCTTTATTACCAAAGGATTTTTTATCGCCCTTGTACATGATTCTCCAAATCTTCCCTTTCTGAGTTTCTCCAACATACAAGGAACCATCAGGGCCTTCTGCGAGACCCATTGGTCTGTATGTGGCGTCGTTGGCTACTGCAAGAGTGTCTTTACCCGCAAAGCCATCGGCAAATACTTCCCATGGGCCTGTTACCACTCCATTCTTCATCGGAACAAAGACCACAACATTTCCTACCTGTGGGTATGGGATGCGGTTAGTCGATCCGTGCAGGGAAATAAATGCTCCTTCCTTATAACGCGCCGGGAATTGATTGCCTTTATAAAACAGGATATCATTAGGTGCAAAATGTCCGGGGAAACCCAGCAGAGGTTTTGGAAGCTTGGCTCCATCACCTTCCTTTACACCGTCACCTCCATATTCAGGGCTCAGGACTTTCTTCCCAAGCATCTGATCATAATAGTAATAAGGAAATCCTCCATCGAATCCTTCATTTACTTTAAACAGTTCATCTGATGGAAGCATAGCACTTTTCCATGGACTGTAATATTCCGGCCAGAGTAAACGCAGATCATCGCGGCCATGATGCAGGGCATAAAGTGCATCAGTACCTTTATCCCAGGTCATACCAACAATACTGCGCATTCCGGTCGCATACCGTTTTCCATCACTTTGCTTTTGCTGCAGTTTATTTTCATCAAACTTCCAGATCCCACCGTGGTCAATCAAATAGGGACAAGGATTCATTCCCGGAGATCCGGGCTTCCTGTTTTCCACCTGGCATGAATTTGTTCCCATGCCCCAGGAGACAAACATATTGCCCCTGCCATCAAATGCAAGCGCCTTGGCCATATGTTCATGAAAAGGCAGGGTATCGATCACCACAGTATCCATATTGCTGTCGGGTACCAATTGTCCTTCTTTTAATTTATTTCGAAAAACCATTAACTCAGAACTGAAGTAGAGATAACCATTATGAATTTGCATAGCTGTACCCCTGTTGCGGTTCTCGTACTTGCCCCAGATCTTCACTGTATCGGCCTTCCCATCACCATCCACATCCCTAAGTGCTGCATTGCCATAGCCATCAATCGTAGGGGATCTTAGTTTGACATAAACATCCCCATTCTGGTTCACTGCAAGATGCCTGG
>CAZGCG010000347.1:0-3918 GCA_964524205.1 uncultured Sphingobacterium sp.
AAATAGATATTTTTGAATTTATCAGCATGAGAAAGTGCATTTTCAAGACTGCCCAGCATGGAGCCAAGCATGTAATTCCTGACCAGTGATAATTCTTCTTCACTCACTGCTTCCTTCTTTAAAATAGCCATTTCCTTTTCAATTTCAGTCATCGCAGCCGTACAAACATCTGCACCTACTTCTGAGGCAATGAAGAAATAACCTGTGTTCTTTAAGGAAACCAGCGCAGAGCCTATGCCATAGGTAAAGCCTTTATCTTCACGGATATTAGCCATTAACCTCGAACCGAAGTAACCACCCAATATTGTATTTACAACCTGTAAACCCGGAAAATCTGCATGGGTCCGGTTAATAGAGATCTGCCCGATGCGAATGGCCGACTGCAATGCATCTGCCTTTTCAACATAATGCTCCTTCCCCGAACCTGCCTGAAATGCAAAACTATTTTCACTGACATCAAAGGAATCATTCCAGTCTTTTCCAAACAGCTCATCCAACAGTTTGATACTCTCATCCTTAACTTTGCCTGAAACAATCACCGTACAATTTTTTGGCTGGTAAGCAGTCTTAAAATAGGACAATAACTGTTCCCGGTCTAATTGATCATAATCATTAGAAGTAATATCATAGCCGTACAATGTATCCCCAAATAAAACATGATTAAAGGTCTTGCGACTCACAAAATCATTTTTTTCCAGATTAACACTCAATTTCTGTTTCTGGTTTCTAACCAAAGTATCCAGCTCTACCTGTGGAAAAACTGAATCCGAAATGATCGCCTTCACAATTGGCAGTGTATTTGCCAAATGCTTGTTTAAGGTGTAAAGTGTTACAGATGAATGATCATTGGTATAGTCAGTCTGCAGGAACGAGCCATAATAATCCACCCGATCAGCAATTTCAGTAGAACTCAGTTCACTGGTACCATCATTCAGCATGGTATTACATGCAAAAGCCTGAAGGGGCTTTTTTGAATCGTAAGCGATGTTTGCGAATATAAACTCGATGCGAACCAGATCCTGTTCACCGCCATCGATACTGAATATTTTTAATCCATTAGCCAGAACCAGGGGTTTTGCCCTGATCAATTCTATATTTTCAACTTGTCCGAATGCCGGCGCTTGTGCTCTGTCGATCATGTTATTTTGCTAAATAGTAGAGAGTAGATGAATTTTCCTTACGGAAGATATGTGCAGCCTGAGTCCGGATCTCTTCAGCACTAACATCCAGATACTTCTGGGTCTCTGAATTAAGCTGATCCGCATCTCCCAGTAATTCGAAATAGGCCAGGTTCATCGCTTTATCCAGCAGACTCATTTCTGAAAATACCATAGTCGATTCCATTTTGTTCTTCACCTTGGTCAGTTCGTCAATAGGCACCAGTTCTGTACTGATGCGCTCCAGTTCCTTCCAGATTGCCGCCTCAGCAACTTCCATACTGATTCCAGGCAATGGTTTTCCCTCTACGACAAATAATCCGGCATCCAGACTCCCGGTGAGGTAAGCATTGATATCACTGAATAATTTCTGGTCCTTTAACAGATTTCGGAATAAGCGGGATGAATTGCCTCTCGATAAAATATCCGAAATCAGATCGGCAGCATAATAGCCTGCTTCAGTGCGCGATGGCATGTGAAATACCTTGTAAATCGCATTCAAAGGCACATTAGCTTGTACAGTTTCTTTACGCTCTTCAGTCTGGTCATCTTCAATAGGCAATAAACGCGCAAGTTTTTCTCCTGCCGGGATATTTCCGAACCATTTTTCTGAAAGACGTTTGACTTCTTCCATCTTTACATCCCCACCTACCACCATAATCGCATTTGATGGATTATAATGGCGCTTAAAAAAGGCTTTAACATCCTCAATATTAGCATTTTCGATATGATCCAGGGATTTTCCGATCGTAGCCCACTGATAAGGATGCTGTTTATAAGCCATCGGACGAAGTTTAAGCCATACATCGCCATAAGGCTGATTAAGGTAACGCTGCTTAAACTCCTCACAAACCACATTCCGCTGCACTTCCAGACTTTTTTCTGAAAAGGCAAGACTCAGCATTCGGTCGCTTTCGAGCCAGAAGGCTGTTTCAAGATTTACAGAAGGCAGAGTGATGTAATAATTGGTAATATCATTACTGGTAAAGGCATTATTCTCACCTCCTACCCGCTGCAGGGGTTCATCATAGGATGGAATATTCACCGATCCACCAAACATCAGATGCTCAAATAAATGCGCAAAACCGGTTTGATCCGGATGCTCATCGCGGGCACCAACATCATACAATATATTAACAACCGCCATGGGCGTGGTAGGGTCTTCATGCACCAATACTTTAAGGCCATTGGCAAGCGTGAAACGTTCGAAAGAAACCATAAGGGAGCGAAAGCTTTAGGGAGGCTAATTTAGGGAAAAATATGGAGAGGAGTTAGGGAATTTGCCTATGAGTTGATTTGTCTATTTGTCGATGGGACCCGATAGCTATCGGGTTAGCAAATTGGAATCCTGCTTTCCATAACGCGTCATCCCGACGAGTGACAAGGATTTTGTGTTATGAGGATTTTCCCGCATCCGTCATCTCGACGAGCGAACGGGTTTTTGTGTTAAAAAGAACTCTGTCGCGAGGAGAGATCTGTTGCAATGAAATGAGGGAATTAGCAAATGAGATCGAATTTGTCGATTTGTTTATTTGCCAATTTGCCGATGTGTGAAATGCAGAATTGAGATGAATTTCTGAATGAATACAGTATTCCTAACTTATAACTTATAACCTACAACTTACAACTTAATCCCATATTAACACATCCTATTCAACTAAAAACCCCTGCCGGCACGAATACCAACAAGGGTTTTATACTAATGAATAAGAAGAGTTACTCCCTAATATTTAAAACGTAATAGTTCCTGTACCAGTGTAACGATAAGCATTTGGCTCATTGATATCGTATAATAAACGGGTAGCACCACTTGCACCTTCAAACTTTCCGGTACCACCGGTAATAATAAAGTCCTGGTACATAAAACCTGTTGCCGGGTCAATACCCTGTCCGGCGAATGAATAATAAATTTTACTTCCATTAGGTGTTGTTCCAACCCCGGTAATCGGACTGATTACCTGCCCGGTAGCCATATCCATACAAAAGGTAATTTGTTGTGAAAAGAATCCAATCACAGTGGAATTACCTGTACCATTCGAATTAAACCGCACAGTTCCGGCACCACAACCACCCGGTGTATAGGCAATGGTTCCTGAACCAGAGCTCTTTAAGATCTTAGTTTCAAGTTTATCCTTATCATGGTCCTTATCCTTACCCCTATCATCATCCTTGTCTTTACCTTTATCCTTGTCTTTCTTTTCGTTTTTATCATCCCCTTTCCCTTCTTTAGATTTGGCAAGAAGGGCATCTTCAGTCATCTTCGCATACTCCTTAGCCGATAATACAGGCTGAACCGAACTTTCCAGACTTGTTTCTTTTTGACACGAAGCAAGAAACAGAATCACTGCGACAAAAATTAGAATCCTTTTCATAATTTATTGATTTTGAGAGTTTAATTTGATTAATTAAAAGTATAATTTTTTAATTGAAATTTGAAATGGGTGGTTGGATTTGTCAATGAGTTGATTTGTCTATTTGTCGATGGGAATTCGACTCAGAAGGAATATTTATCTCTTTAAACGAAATCTTTCAACGCGTTTAACGTAAAACTCTATAATACGATTTGTCTATTTGTCAATGGGAATTTGACTCAGAAGGAAAATTTATCTCTTTAAATGAAATCTTTCAAAACGTATAACGTAAAACTCTATGATATGATTTGTCAATCCTTTGAATGAGGAAATTAACAAACCGATAGCTATCGGCTTAAGCGAATAAAACTAAATTACTTCCCTCAGACTTCAGACCTCAGACCTCAGAT
>CAZGCG010000348.1:0-3908 GCA_964524205.1 uncultured Sphingobacterium sp.
ATGTATTTTTTTAGAAAGCACGATCCTAACAGGCCTTCAAGTTTCAACCTGAAGGTAATGCATATAATTAATACCATCGCTATCTTGTTATTTCTTGGTGGTATTATTTATAAGGTTCTTGAATGGTATGTATTCTAAGATTTAACAGGCGGCTTTTCTTTGAGCCAAACTTATATTCTGTCCGAGTTAAATAAAAATGATGAAATCAATAATTTATACTGAAGAAGCACCTGCACCCATCGGACCTTATAGTCAGGCAGTGCAGGCAGGAAATATGTTATTCATATCCGGCCAGATCCCAATAGATCCCGCAACAAATCAATTGATTCAGAGCGGTATTGGGGATGAAGCCAGGCAGGTAATGAAAAATTTGGAAGCACTTCTCCTGGCTGCTGGCTTTTCATTTGAAAATGTGGTAAAGACCACCATTTTTTTAAGTGATATGAATCATTTTGCAGAGGTTAATGAGATTTATGGCTCATACTTTAGGTCAGATTTTCCGGCAAGAGAAACCGTTGCTGTTCTTGGATTACCCAAAAATGTGAATGTAGAGATCTCCCTTGTTGCTGTTAAGTCCTGATATTGAAAGCGGGTCAACTGAAATATTTTTTAGCCGCAATTATATCTGTGGTAACCTGGGGCTTCTTCTCTATTCCACTTCGTAAAATCCAGCATTACCCTTCGGATGAGATATTATATTACAGGATATTTACTTCACTGTTATTCACATGGTCCTTTATTGCCCTATTTCGTGTAAAACAGGTAAAATCTGATTTTAACTATTTTTATTCTCTGGACAAAAATGGACGCAAGAGAATTATCATTCTATGCCTGCTTTCGGGAGTATTGATAAGCGGGAACTGGTTCACCTATATCTATGCTGTAAATAATGTTAGTCTGAAGTCAGCGGCCTTTGCCTATATGGTTTGCCCTTTGATTACCGCTTTCGCCGGTTTTCTGATTCTAAAAGAAAGACTAAGCATACTTAAGCTCATTGCGCTGGGAATTGCTTCGGTCAGTATTTTAATTTTAGCGCAAGGATCCCTGAGAGATGTATTGTGGTCTGTATTTATTGCAGCCCTCTACAGTTTTTTTCTGATTGTTCAGAAGGCAATGAGCAGGATGGATAAGTTTAATATGCTGGGTTTACAACTATTTATCGCCACAATTTTAATGTTTCCTTTTTTTATATACAATTTCCGGAGCTTTCCTCTTGATACCTATTTTTGGATAGACATTGTTATAATTGCGATTTTATTTACTATAATACCCTTATATCTAAGTCTTTATGCATTGATTGGCATGCCTTCTTCCACTTTGGGGATCATTATTTATCTTAATCCCATTGTTGCTTTTGCGGTTGCATTTTTCTACTTTCACGAGGGAATTAGTCTGCATCAGTTATACGCATACTCCCTGCTATTAGCCGCTGTTATTGTTTTTAACTGGAATACGATCAAAGAAATATTTTTTAAAATTCCGGCCCCTGAGTTTCCGGAAATTACTCCCTAAATGGATTTGGCAGAACAAATCTTAAAAACTCCTGTTGAGTACTTAAAAGGTATAGGATCTCAGCGTGCCGAGATACTTAAGAAGGATCTGGGGATATTTACTTATGACGATCTTCTCCACCATTATCCTTTCCGTTATATTGACAGAACCCGTTTTTATAAGATTCGGGAACTAAATCCCGATCTGCCTTCTGTTCAAATACTTGGACGGATCATTTCAAAGGAGATATTGGGTGATAAGCATACCAAAAGGCTTGTAGCGAGATTCAAAGATGATACAGGCAGTATTGAACTTGTTTGGTTTCAGAGTATTCGCTGGATGGACAAGATCATCCAGCCTGGTTCAGTTTTTATTGCTTTTGGGAAGCCTGTAATTTTTAATGGACACTTCTCGATCTCTCATCCTGAACTTGAGCCTTATCAGGCCAATGCAGAGAATAGAGGTAATCTTACTCTGCAGCCGGTTTACAGCTCTACTGAGAAGTTAAAGCAGTTCAACCTTGACAGTAAAGGACTTCAAAGAGCAGAGGCCGCTCTTATTGATCAGGTAATCAGGCAAATTAAAGAAACTCTGCCTGATTATATATTAGAAAGACATAAACTCATTGGCCTGCAGAAAGCACTTTATAATATTCATTTTCCTGAAAATGCCGAAATTCTTAAGGCCGCAGAGACCCGCCTGAAATTTGACGAATTGTTCTTTATTCAGTTGAAACTTTTAAGGACGAAATTGGTCCGGACTCAGAAATTTAAGGGAGCTCTCTTTAATACTGTTGGAAACAATTTCAATACTTTTTATTCAGAGAAATTACCTTTTGAACTCACAGCTGCCCAAAAGCGCGTAATTAAAGAGATCAGGCAGGATACCCAGCGTGGTGTACAAATGAACCGGCTGCTACAGGGTGATGTTGGTAGTGGGAAGACAGTTGTTGCCCTGATGATTATGCTTCTGGCCATAGATAATGGTTATCAGGCCTGCATAATGGCCCCTACTGAGATTTTGGCCCAGCAACATTATTTGTCTATTAAGAGTCTGTTGGGCGATGGCATTGTCAGCGT
Source organism: uncultured Sphingobacterium sp. (assembly GCA_964524205.1). Lineage (GTDB taxonomy): Bacteria > Bacteroidota > Bacteroidia > Sphingobacteriales > Sphingobacteriaceae > Daejeonella. The sequence goes on from CAZGCG010000348.1 coordinate 2,571, forward strand.
AGAAATATTAACTGGTTCTACTTTGAAAAAGGCGAGAACAGGCCTTCATCAGCGTCTGGAGAGCGGAGAGCTTGATATTCTTGTTGGTACACATGCTCTGATAGAAGACGCTGTTAAGTTTAAAAATCTTGGACTTGTTGTGATTGATGAGCAGCATCGTTTTGGAGTTGAACAACGTGCTAAATTATGGCGCAAAAATGTCATCCCTCCGCATGTTCTGGTTATGACGGCCACACCCATCCCCCGGACTTTGGCAATGACCCTCTATGGTGATCTGGACATTTCAGTAATCAATGAGCTTCCTGCAGGCAGAAAGCCCATTAAAACAGTCCATTTATATCATAGCCAACGTTTAAGGATGTTTGGTTTTATGCGTGAAGAGATTGCCAAAGGAAGGCAGATTTATATTGTTTATCCTTTAATCAAAGAGAGTGAGAAGCTTGACCTATTGTATCTTGAGGCAGGAATACAAGCAATTATTGATGAGTTTCCAATGCCCGAATATCAGCATAGTATAGTTCATGGTAAACTGGCGGCTAAGGAAAAGGCTTCCGAAATGCAGCGTTTTGTTAAGGGAGAAACACAAATCATGGTAGCCACAACAGTGATTGAGGTGGGAGTTAATGTTCCGAATGCAAGTGTAATGATTATTGAAAATGCTGAACGCTTTGGATTATCACAATTGCATCAGTTGCGTGGAAGGGTTGGCAGAGGGGCGGAGCAATCCTTTTGTATCTTAATGTCGGGAAACAAGTTAAGCAGTGATGCCAGAACCCGTTTAGATACGATGGTGAGAACCAATGATGGATTTGAAATCGCAGAAATTGATCTTCAGCTCAGAGGACCCGGCAATATTGAAGGAACACAGCAGAGCGGAGTACTGGATCTAAAGCTGGCCGATCTTTCAATGGATCAGAAACTTTTAGCGGATGCCAGGCAAACTGTTATACAGGTACTTGAGGATGATCCGGAATTAAAGTCTGATTCAAACCTGCTCTTAAAGCAATATTTTGAACAGAAATCGGGTGGAATTAGTTGGGATAAAATATCTTAAAGAAATTATTTTACAATAAATGAAAGGATTTAATCATAATGACTGCTAGCAAGTCTTCAGAGGCTGTCAATGATCCCTATATCGCAATGCGTTTTCCGGAATTCCGCTCCTATCTGGCCATGCGGTTTTTATTCACATTTGCCTATCAGGTACAGGCTGTTGTAGTTGGCTGGCATATCTATCAGCTAACCAAAGATCCGCTCTCTCTGGGGCTTATAGGCCTCGCAGAAGCTATTCCTTCAATAACAGTGACCCTTTATGGTGGATATATTGCTGATAAATCA
>CAZGCG010000349.1:0-3902 GCA_964524205.1 uncultured Sphingobacterium sp.
CTCTGTTTTGTGCATTAAAAATGTATTGTTTAACCTTTCCATTTTGATCAACCAGCGCTTCCTTGTAGAATGGTGCTGTAGGCGACCGTGTACCTGCATGGTACATATGGGTTAAAATATCCCCAGGCCTCAGGTGTTTCATCAAAAGTTTCTCGAAAGAGTTTGATGGAGGCATCCCTCTCCAATCGATCATTACAGGTCTTTTTGAAAGCTTTCCGGCCATAACCGCACTATCAACCGGAATTGACTGCAGTCCATTGTAATGAGCTACCTTGAAACCTACAATATCGTCTTTATAGTATTCAGCAAAACGGGCAGCCATCACCGGGCTCATGTCGGTTGAATCCTGTTCATTGGCACCCATCCCATCGCCCACTATATTTAAAAAAGCTAGAACCCGGGTCTTAGACTGATCTATTATATTCTTTTTAAATAAAGGGAATGACCTCCATCCTGAACTTCCAGCATCTACCACCGTGGTAACACCCGATCTTAAAGTAAATCCATCAGGTGGCAGCGAGTTAGGGCCATCCATATAATGCTGCTCCTTATTGGTTCCGGCAAAAACATGAACATGAATATCTATCAGTCCCGGAGTAACATATAAGCCCTTAACATCTATAATTTTTTTTGCGGAAGAAGCAGGAATATCTGCTGCAATACGGACTACTTTGCCCTGATTAATTGCAAGATCCATTTTCTGATTGATCTTGTTCTTCGGATCGATCAAATGACCACCCTTTAGTAAAATATCATAAGTCTGGGCATGCAATAGTGCATTCATGCTTAGCAAAATTCCAACAAGAAAGGATATGGAAATGCGAAATGTCTTAGAATTCATAGTGTGATTTAATTTAATAGGCTAGATGTTTTCATATAAATAGCATACATAGATAAAATTGATAATTACATTTTTAATATAGTTAATAATGATAGTTAGCATTTAATTCATTAAAGTAATAACCCGGATATTTAATTTAATAGAGGGCATGATCATCAGATAATTAACCAAATAATCATGCCTTCACATAATGCTTCAGATGTATGCAATAGCATCTATCTCAACTATGGTATCTCCGGGAATCCCGCCCTTTGCAACTGCTACTGTAGTACGTGCGGGCGGTTTGCTACCGAAACGACCTTTGTATACTTCATTCATACCCTGGTAATCTGCAAAATCATTCAGATAAACATTTACTTTTAAAACCTTCTCCATTGAAGAACCTGCTTTAATAAGCTCATCTTCAATTCGTTTTAATACAATCTCCGTATGGTTTTTGATCTCAAATGGAGCAGTATGTGCACCCTTACCAGAGACATAAACCATGTTACCATGCTTTGTATAACTTGAAAATAAGGGTACATCCTGAAACTCCGTTATGTTTCCAACTTCCTTTTCAGGAGATGGGATAGCAGCATTTGCAGCCATACCAAATCCGGCAACACCTACAATAGAAGCAAATAATTTCTTTAATACTGATCTTCTTTCTGTTTTCATTTTTTTAGTTTTTGAATGGTTTATAAATCTATTTTAACAATACTCCTTTGCAATAGGAATTTTCTATAAAAGGATGAAAAACTAATATAAAGCTTTCCGGCAGATTCTTTAGCAATCAAAAATCAAAACAGACTGATTATCAAGTATTAACTCGACTGTGGGCGATGCTTTGGATATTCTATCGGCTTTTTATTCAGGTTTGATTTATGTTTTTTTGCACTAAATTTTGCGGTATTAAATTCATGAAAATCCATCTCTCCGGTCAAAACGCCTGAATTAATATTGCCCTGCATAGTAGTGAGTATTCTGTCTCCCGGAAGAGTATAATTACATAGAATCTTTACCTCATTACCATCAATACTTCCTGTAAATGGCCGACTCGAAAAGTCTGTTTTAAACACACCGGTAATCCAGTTTCCATCCTGACTGTCTATAAATAAATGCTGATTAACTTTACTGCTGAAGTATTCCACTTCCATATCCCAAAGACCAACCATATTCATCACCGGATTTTTCATTACCGGGATCACTTTCGCTTGTCTTTTTCTTGACAGAACCTCATGAATACGGTTCGCAGCAACTTTATCATTTCCCGGAATCATCATGTACCCAACGAGAGTAATTCCAGTTAGTCCGGCTTCATCCTTGCCAACCTGAACCGCAATTCTCGGAGCAATTGTACCAAGCTCTTCGGCAACTTCCTCACCTGTAACATGAAGCTGTTCAGGATTCCATCTGATATGCAGGTATGGAGTAACATGGTGAATCAATTCCGGATCAGGCCTGGTGATATTTGTTTTAATTCCATTGATAGCTGAGACCTTATTACCTATCGTTTCGAGCCATGAAACCCAGGTATTCATTTCTTTTACATGATCGAGCTTAACCCATGCCTCTACAGCGGCAAGCATCCCTATATGTTCTTCGCGTCCAACCTTATTATCACGGCCAAAACCATGGTGCGGAGAATTTACCTGATGCGCAGACATCAGGAGATCCTTCCTTCCTAAAATTAATCCCGAACAACTTGGTGCTTTTATTCCCTTTCCACCACTATAACCTACTACATCAGCCCCCTGAGCTAAATGAACATCCGGAATCGTAAGAATATGAGCAGCCGCATCAACAAAAACAGGAATATTTAAAGGCTTCGCAATTTTTGAAACACTTGAGATTGTAAATTCATCTTCCGATGGGGTCATATAAATCATTGCAGTCCGTGAATTAATACTTCTTTTTAATTCATCAAGACTTTCAACTGTGATTACCCTGACACCGGCATTTCTGACTGCATGGTCGTACACATTGCGGGAAGACAGGGGAATGATCACTTCAGATTTTGCAAATCCGGTCAGATCAGGAATTCTAAGTAATTTCTCCGGGTCACCACCTGTCAGACAGGCTGCAGTAACCATTTTGATGCCGGCAGCACAACCTGCGGTTACGATACCCCATTGGGCACCGGTAAGTTCTCCTAGTCTCTTGCCAATCCCAAAAGCCAGCTCATCCATCTGAACATTTAAGGTAGTAACCGACTCCATAGCTGATTTCACCTCCGGGCGTACAACGGCACCTCCCATAATCGTATTGGTACCTTTGCAATTGACAAAAGGCTCGACACCAAGTGATTTTAGCAGGCTCTCACCCTTTTTCACCAGCTCTTCATCAATGCTCCCATAAAGATCCGTATGCTCCTGAATTCCGTTTGAACTGAAAGAAAGGTTGTTCAATGGCGAAGCTGCAGCACTTCCGGCAAAAGGCAATAAGGTTAAGCCTTTAATTATTTCTCTTCGTTTCATTCGTTTATGTTTTTGTTGTATGTGCCAGAAATATCACTTAATAAATTCATTTACAATAAATTACATCAATTATTAATTATTAGTCCATCCCTTAATTCCTATCCCATTTAAACCTCATTCAATTTTACCTGCTCTGAGTGTCCATTCTGATTCAAGTTTTTGTGAGCCTTTTAAATAGCCACTATGAGGGTCGCAATCTTCTTTAAGCTCCTATCAGTTTAGGTTAAACACTATTTAAATACTTTACCATCTGAACTGATTTCCTGCACGAAAGAAATTATTCAAGGGACTTGCTATTCCATTCAGATCATACACAATCCTGCCTCCCTTGATGGTCATTTCGCATTCAAACTTTTTATTCCCGGTCATTTTATAACCCGCGGTTTCATAAAAACCAAACTTCCCTTCCCTCAGGCTGAAGACCACCAGATCAGCAGTTGCACCAGGCGAAAGGTGCCCAAGTTCTTCCCTCTTAATTGTCTTTGCCGGACTCCAGGTGCTTGCTTTTATAACCTCTTTCAAACTCATTCCCATGGTCAGAAATTTAGACATCACATTTATCATATCCTTCATAAACGCATTAGTACTCCCTGCTGAAAGATCTG
>CAZGCG010000350.1:0-3874 GCA_964524205.1 uncultured Sphingobacterium sp.
CTTTTTCATGAATGCCGCCATCGACCAGCAATGCGAGAAATACATCATTGAAAATGGGCTGCAGGCAGAAGTCAAGGCAAAAATCGATCAGATTTTCAAAGCCAAGGGAATTTCCCAACCGGTTTATCAGGGTGAACTCCCTGAAGGGAACAATGGACTCGGCTTAATGCTTCTCGGACTTACGGGCGATCAGGTCTTAGCACCGGAAATTTACAATAAGATCAAAGCCTATGCAATTGCCAGTGTAAGAGGTACTGTTCAGGCAGATATTTTAAAAGAAGATCAGGCACAAAATACCTGCATTTTTTCAACTGAATTCGCCCTGAGGATGATGGGCGATATCCAGAAGTATTTCATCGATAAGCAGGTTAGGAACTTCTATTCCGTTTCTATTTCGGGATACCACATCGCTGAAGCAGGAGCCAATCCGATCTCCCAACTTGCATTTACCCTGAGTAATGGCTTTACTTTCGTAGAATATTACCTGAGTCGCGGAATGCATATCGATGAGTTTGCGCCAAACCTTTCCTTCTTTTTCTCCAACGGAATTGATCCTGAATATTCAGTGATCGGACGTGTGGCGAGAATAATCTGGGCTAAAGCCATCAAGCATAAATACAAGGGCAATGACCGTTCCCAAAAATTAAAATATCATATCCAGACTTCCGGACGATCCTTACATGCTCAGGAAATCGATTTCAATGATATCCGGACTACTTTGCAGGCGCTTTACGCGATCTATGATAATTGCAATTCACTGCATACCAATGCCTATGATGAAGCAATCACCACGCCGACAGAAGAGTCCGTGCGCAGGGCAATGGCAATACAGCTTATTATTAACAGGGAATTAGGTCTCGCAAAAAATGAGACCCCCCTACAAGGCGCCTTCATTATTGAAGAACTAACCGAATTGGTTGAAGCAGCTGTTCTGGAGGAATTCAAGCGAATCAATGATCGCGGCGGAGTGTTGGGAGCCATGGAAACCATGTACCAGCGCAGCCGCATTCAGGAAGAATCACTTTATTATGAAACCCTGAAACACGACGGGACTTATCCTATTGTTGGGGTGAACACCTTTCTCAACAAAAACGGATCACCAACGATCATTCCTTCAGAAGTTATCCGCGCGACAGAAGAAGAAAAGCAGTTCCAGATCAGTGCTTTGGAAACCTTTCAGCAAAGAAATGAAGAAACCTCAGCTAAACTTTTGAAAGAACTTCAGCAGAAAGCAATTGCCGGCGAAAACATTTTCGAAAGCCTGATGGAGGTTTGTAAGGTTTGCTCCCTGGGGCAGATTTCACATGCTTTGTATGAGGTTGGGGGGCAATACAGGAGGAATATGTAGTTCCCGTCATTTCGACTCGCGGGAACAATTACTATCTCAAAATCAATCTTCATCGCGCGGAGAAATCTGCTAAATAATGGAAGAAGCTTTGATCAGGAGATTCCTCGTCGTGCCTCCTTCGGAATGACGGTAAGATGAACAATTTCGACAAGCGAGCACAATTACTATCTAAAAAACAATCTTTATAGCGAGGATAAATCTGTTGCCTATTAAAATAAACCTCAATCACAAATACCGCCCAAACGCCGCTTGATGCTCTTCTTTAATCATATTCACTAAAGATTGCGGCTCAATCACCTTCAATGCAGCCCCGTAAGAAAGTAATTCCCTGACCAGGTCAAAGGCAATATAAACCTTCAGCTCAATTCTAAATTCGCTCTCATCATCAATAAGTATCTTTTGACTGGCGTGCAAAGGCTGAGTTTTAACATATTTTCCTTGTTGAGCATCAAAAGAAAGAACTATCCTTTCAGGAACCGAACCTTCAACAGAATTAATGATACCAAAACTATTCTTAAACTTTTCCCTGGGATCAAGTCCGGCAGGATAGGTAAAGCGTTTTTTTGTAATATCCAAATTCCGGAATCGATCCAGTGCATAGGTTTTAACCTGCTCATTGTTAAGATCCTTCGCAATCAAATACCAGCGACCTTTAAATTCTTTAAGAAGGTATGGATTCGTTTTTCTGATAAAAGCATCATTCTGCCAAAACGATTGATAAGCAAAGTTTAGCTGAAAACGATTCTTAATTGCATACAATATCCCATGAAAATGTTCCAGTCCGGATGCCCTGCGCTTTTCAAAATCGAGAAATTTCGACATCCCTTCATTCAGATGCAAGGCATTGATTGTGTCAAAGGCATCCAGAATACGCTCATTATATTCTTCATTTTCAGCACTTTCAATCTGATACTTTTTCCCTGAAAAATCATACCGAATATCGATCTGAAAAAGAGAACGAATATCATCCAGATCACGCTGAAACGTACGGGCAGATGTATTAAGATCATAACCCTGCAAATCCGATTCATTATCAAGATGAAGTTGTATCTCCTTAAGGCTTGCCGGAGCTGAGCGAAGCTTTTTGATGATGCTACTGTATCGAAGAAGGGTTTCCCTTTGGGACATAAGCGTTATATTAATAAATTATAATACCGGTTTTTCAATTATACACCTGAAATAGTCATTTTCTTCTTCTCAAATTCCGCTTCGGCTTCCCTGAAGGTCTAATTTAAACTATTTGCTCTAAACCCAATATGCTCCCGCCGCTTTACCTGACTAAATTCCTTATCCTCATGATTATAAATAGCTGTAAGCGTTTGCGGACAATTAATCTCCGATTTATACCCCAGTTTATTTGAAAGCATCTGCGCCTTATTTACCTCCAGTTCCTTAAACTCATACTTCGCAATTAGCCTACCCTTACGCATTAAGGCAGTATCCACCTTCGAGATGTCGGTATTGAAAGAGCAAATGATCTGAATGTTCAGGCAATCGGAAAGCAAACCATCGGAGATATTAAGTAAAGTAGAAACAGGAGAATTTCCTTCCTTCTCGCGATCCACAATAATATTCTCAGCATCCTCAATAACAAAAATGGAATCCGGATTTTGAATCAGAATGGAGATCAAATTAGGATCTGCAATAGCCGCCGCCATATTTGGTGGAAGAAAAATGACTTTCTTTTTGACTGAGCCAATCAGATAGCGGATGTATGAGGTCTTGCCAGTCCCCGGTTTTCCATGTAAAAGAATTAGACCTTTATCCTTATTCTTAGAAAGTCTATTCAAGATGGTTTGATGTATTTCCATGAAATCATCATTGTAATTATCCTGAATATTAAGCTTAGGCTTAGTAATTTCCAGTGACATCGTTTCAATCGAACCATTTGCTGAAACAAGCAGAGATATCCTGGGATTTGCTTTTGCCTTTCTGAACTTCCTGATCTTTTTGAAGATTTCTTCAACTTTTGACAATTCAGTATTTTTAAACATGAATTTGACTAAAGAACTTTGAGTATCAAAATTTACCATCAGATCATCAAACAAGAAAAGAAACAAATTGTCTACCACCGGACTTGTATTATTTCCCCATCGATATTTATTAAAATAACTTTCCTTGATATCCTCATGAAAGGTTTTCGAAAACCATTTTATTGCTCGCCGGCAATCAATCTCTCTCTCAAACATGATATTTGGAATCAGATTATTATGCGCCATATATAAATTTAGCTCATTATGATCAGTCGTTCCTCCATGAGAGAATATCCGGTCTAAACCTACATTTGTGGTAGTTTTAGTTAGATCAAATACCTGATTTTGTAACTGTTTCTGCGCTGTTTCCATAATTTTTAGGGGTTAAAAACCCAAATCTAAAAGTAAACTAAGACAAAATATGTCGTACTAAAACTTTCTTTGAAAAAGGATACATTTCTCCAAAACTTAACCGCTAGTGCTGAAAAAATATGCTAATTTGGGATTTAAATAAATAATCCGGCTGAAGTTTTAAGCCCAAATCAATTACCTG
>CAZGCG010000351.1:0-3860 GCA_964524205.1 uncultured Sphingobacterium sp.
GCGGATAACAAAGCGCCAAAATTAGATTACAGAGGATATAAACTTATTAACCGCTATCCTGAATTTCACTATACTATAAATGGAATTGATGTTTATGAATTGATTTTACCAAAAGCTAATGGAAAAGGTCTGAGCAGGACCTTCAGGATCCCTAATGTTAAAAGCACAGTCTGGTTTAATACCGATTCGTTTGATGGGATAAAATATGAAGCTTCAACAGGAACATGGGATGGGAATAGATTGAAATTAACATCAAAAGAAGCCAGAAAATTCAGCATTATTATGAGTGTTAAGGAGGGGGGACTGTTATGAAATATAAAGTGATTTCCATTTATATTACAGGATTGTTAATTTTTACGTGCCTGGACTCTCTTCTTGCACAGATAGTAAATGAATCTTACAGGGTTGAAACCATCAAAATGCCCGATGGATTAACAAGTGAGAACGGTGCTGTTGAATTCTTACCCGATGGCCGCCTTGTTGCGTGTTTTACCAGAGGAGAGGTAATGATCTACAATACCTTAACAAAAGAGTGGAAGTTGTTTGCTGAAGGACTGCATGATCCATTAGGGATTCTAGTGGTCAGTAATTCTGAATTATTAATAATGCAACGTCCCGAATTGACAAGGGTTAAAGATACGGATGGGGATGGGATGGCTGATCTGTATGAAAAGGTTACAGATGATTTCGGGCTTTCAGGTAATTACCATGAATTCAATTATGGACCGATAAAGGACAAAAACGGCAACCTGTTTATCGCCCTGAATTCTTCCTCAGGCGGTGGGGACATCAGATCAGAAGTTCGTGGTCAAATAAATCCCCTAGGACGTGAGAGTGGCAGCAAAGGGCAGATGTTTTCAAATTTACCTTACCGTGGATGGATCATGAAGTTAGGCAAGGATGGTATTTTGCGGCCTTTTGCATCTGGTTTCCGTTCCCCAAATGGTATTGGCTTTGATCTTGAAGGCAACCTGTTTTCCACAGATAATCAGGGAGACTGGATTGGTACCAGTCCCTTGCACCATGTCCAGGAAGGGAAGTTCTACGGTCACCCGGGAAGTCTGGTTTGGCAAAAGGGATGGAATAGAGGTAATCCATTTTTATTACCAATACAGGTTTTGGATAGCATGCGAACCAGGGGAGCTGTCTTATTTCCGCATGGAATCATTGCAAATTCACCAACTCAGCCTGTCTGCGATAATACCTCAGGTAAATTTGGCCCTTTCTCGGGACAGTTGATCATCGGAGAGATGAATAAGGAAAGGATTGTTAGAGTAATGCTTGAGAGGGTTGGGGGTGAGTTACAAGGTGCATGCATTCCTTTTCTTGATGGAAATGGCCTGCGAAAGGGCAATAACAGATTGGTATTTGCTCCGGATGGCAGTTTATGGATTGGTCAAAACTCTCATGGATGGCTTGGTGATCAGGGTATTCAGCGGATAGTTTTTACAGGTAAAACACCTGCTGATATCTATAGTATGAATCTGACTGAAAAGGGCTTTGATCTGACATTTACGGAGCCCCTGGATGTACTGGCTGCTACAAATCCTGAAAATTTTAAATTTCGGCACTACTATTATAAATACCAAAGTAAATATGGTTCCGATCAGTTTGATATTCAAAATGTTCCTGTTACCCATATCAAAATTTCTGATGACCGTAAGAAAGTATCACTGACTCTGGCAACCTTAAAGCCCGGTTACGTTTATGAATTGAATTTAGGAGATATTAAAACTTCAACAGGTGATTCGCTGAACAATAAACTGATATGTTATACACTGAATAAATTGCAATCTTCCTCTATTTATTAAGAAATCGGGCAGTATATGTGTTTGATAATCTGAATATTAATTGAATTTTAAGATGAGAAAAAAAAATATTATTCTTTTATTGTTCGGATTATCTCTGTTTATCTCTGCACCAAATAGTTCAGCTTCTGAATTTACTCTGATTAATATACTGGACAATTCCTATGCGCAGCCTTCAGATACACTCAAAAGCAGGTTAAAATATATCAGTACAAATTTTGAAAACGCTTCACAACTTGATTGGGAAGTAGACTCATTGGGTATTGTTAATGTAAGTCTTATTTATGACCATGAGCGTGCATCCCCGAATCGTGCGAATGGTCACTGGCATTTTAAACTTGAGGCAGATTCCGGTTCTGAAGTAACTTTAATCCTGAAAAATTTCGATAATGTTTGGAATGGGATGAAGGGTGTACCTGTGTCTGAAAAAACGAACTGTCTGATTTCAAAGGACGGTAAAAACTGGACTGTTATTCCGACCGACTTCATAACAGGAAATCGCTTAAAGTTCAAAATCCAAATGAATAGTGACCAAATTTATGTGGCCAGTGTTGAGCCATATAGAATCAGTGATCTTGATAAACTATTAGTTGAAATCAAGGAAAAGCCACAGGTCGAAATTATGAAAGTGGGTAGTACAGCTGAAGGGCGGCCTCTTGAAATAATCAGAATTGGAAACCCGGATGCCCCCTTTAGTGTTTTTCTGAGGGCAAGGGCTCATTCCTGGGAACCCGGCGGGAACTGGGTAGTTCAGGGTTTGATCCGCACTCTGCTCGAAATGGAATCTGCACATTTTTTGAGGCGTTATTGTGTGTATATCATGCCAATGACCAATAAAGATGGGGTAGCACGCGGCAGAACCCGTTTCAATACTAATGGTAAGGACCTTAACAGAGAGTGGGATCGTCCGGCAGACCGGACTCTAACTCCTGAGAAATATGCTTTCGAGAGCTGGCTGGAAATGATGATCAGTAAAGGTAAGAAGCCCCAGTTAGCAATTGATCTGCATAATGACCAGGGCGGTAATATTCATGTTAATCTTCCTTCTGCAGCTAATAGCCAGTATATATCCAACATGAAAAAAATTGAAAGTTTATTATACAAACATACCTGGTTTACTGAAGGGCCATCTCATGTAAAAAATCCGGGCTCATTTGGTGAGGGACTTGCTAAACGATATGGAATTGATGCTTTTGTATATGAACTGAACTATGAATGGATAGCCGGTTTGAAGAAAGCACCACTGGGTAAGGACTGGGAACTTCTTGGAAAGCAGCTGGCCGAGGTGTTCTATGTTTACTTTGATAAGAAAGATTAAATCATTACGATTAATATTTAGAGTGTAATATATTGAATATCATTTATTTATAATCAAATTCAGGATGTTGAAATATTTTGTCCGGGGAGTATTGGTACTCACTTTGGCTTGCCTCAATACAGATTTATTCGGTTCTCAATCTTCATATTTTCATTCAATTGATTCCTCACATTTAAAGACTATTGCTCCAAGGAATCTACAAAGATCTACAAGTCTATATGATATAAAAATCATTGTGCCTGAAGAGCAGGCCTGGAAAGATCTCGCCGATGAACTACAGGGTTTTGTTAAGCAGAAGACAGGAAAGGCCCCTGAAATTGGGCTTCCTGATGCCCTTAAGTTTATTAAGGGATGGTCTGGGAATACAATCATACTGGGAAATCTTGGTAACAATAAGCAAATGGCACGTCTTTATGGTCTGCGCTTATCTTATGCAGATGCGATTTATCCTGGAAAGGGCGGTTATCAGTTACTTACATTAATAGACCCATTCGGCTTGGGGGGGAACACAATTCTGGTATCCTCATCGGATATTGAAGGGGCAAAACTTGCCATAGGCCGGTTAAAGACTCTTTTACAGCCCCTTAAGAATGCTCAAATACCCTGGTTATTTGAATCAAAATTGCCTATAGAAACAATTTCTTATTTCAGACCCAATATTAAATCTGTGAATGAAATTCTTTCAAAAATGAAGCCTGTGGTAAATAGTGAACTTACTGTAGACGCCTTGTTAA
>CAZGCG010000352.1:0-3843 GCA_964524205.1 uncultured Sphingobacterium sp.
TTGTATTATATAAATATAGTGTATGGCTACTTTTACCAGTTCCCTTCCTGACAGGCTCCTTCAACTGCTTGAAGAGAAAGCAAAAGAACTCTCAATGCCCAAAAATAAACTGATTGAACAGGCGCTCCGGCTTTATCTCGATCACCTCAACCGGGCTTCCTATATCCGCTCGTATAAGCAAATGGCTGAAGATGCCGATTTAATAGCAATAGCTGAAGAAGGCATGGCAGACTATTTTGAGCAACTGGAAAATGAAGCAAGGTGAGCTCTGGTACGCCGATCTGAACCCTGTTAAAGGTAGCGAACAATCCGGAACCCGTCCGGTAGTGATTGTGAGCGGAAATCTTGCAAACACGTATTTAAACACGGTGATCTGTTGTCCCCTCACAACAAAGATCAAAGGATATAAGGGTAATGTCCTGCTCAAACCCAATGCTTCCAATAAGCTGCGCGAAAGTTCCGAAATTCTTACCTTTCATATTCGTTCCGTTTCCAAAGAACGCCTGGTTCGTAAAATTGGAACAATATCTGCGGATGAGCTTAAGCAAATCAAGAATTGCTTTGACGATATCTGGAGGTATTAATCCAATGCTTTGTTCGGAATTTTGATCAAACCGGATTTTATGGTCTATAATAGATATTTGGAAGTATGAACCTAAATTCAAAAATCCATGCTTAGCATATAACAACCGCTCAATACAGAAACAAAAAAGCTAAAAACAGCAATAGTGAAAATCAAAATATTGATTTTCACTATTGGTTTAAAAGGCAGTATTAATCACTAATAATCACTTTTATCGCTTTCTCCCTTGCAGCATTACCAAACACTTCGTAGGCATCCAATATCTTGTCGAATGTAAAACGGTGCGTGATCAGTTTTTCTGGCTGAATCCTGTTACTCTGCACTGTTTTTAACAGCATAGGTGTGGTGTTTGTATTCACCAAACCGGTCGTAATAGTAATATTTTGTATCCAAAGTTTCTGCAGCTGCAGATCTACACTCTTTCCATGTACGCCTACATTGGCAATATGGCCTCCCGGGCGTATAATGCTCTGGCATATATCAAAAGTCTGGGGAATGCCAACAGCTTCAATGGCTACATCCACCCCATCCTTGGTTTGTTCTGCAATTAATTTAGCCACCTCTCCTTTAAGCGGATTAATTGTATGCGTAGCTCCAAAGGTTTTTGCCACTGCAAGACGGTTTTCATCCATATCAATCATAATGATCTTTGATGGTGAATAAAACTGTGCGGTGAGCAATACAGACATGCCTATCGGGCCGGCACCTACGATAGCGATTGTATCACCGGGCTTCACAGCACCATATAATACACCTATCTCATGTCCTGTAGGCAAAATATCACTTAACATGACCAGGGCTTCTTCATTTGCTCCCTCCGGGATTAAATACAGACTATTATCAGCATGCGGGATTCGCACATAACCGGCCTGTGTCCCATCAATCAGGTGTCCAAGGATCCAACCACCATCTTCACAGTGAGAATACATCTGCTTTTTACAATATTCACATTTACCACATGAAGTAATGCAGGATATCAGAACATGATCTCCCTTTTTAAAATTATTAACGGCATTACCTACTTCTTCAATAATACCAACACCTTCGTGCCCAAGTATCCTGCCTTTGGTAACAGCTGGCACATCTCCTTTTAAGATGTGTAAATCCGTGCCGCATATGGTGGTTTTTAATACCTTGACCACTGCATCAGTTGGAGCAATAATCCCGGGTTTTGGAACATCCATCCATTTTTTTTCTCCCGGACCTTCATAAACAAGTCCCTTCATTATTTTTATACTTTCAGTTGCCTTTGTGGCAGCAATCAGATCATTGTTCATTTCTTTATGTTCTTATGGTAAATAAAACGGCTTCTAATAAAGATCGTCAAATACAGGCAGGGAAATAATGAGAGAGATCATTCATTTGCCTGACTCTAATCAGTTCTGAAAATTCTAAACCAGTCTGTAAAATTTAAACAGCACAAAATATATAGTACGATTTGAGCTGGAAGTATTCTGCGGATTAGCAGAAGACAAATTAATCAGCAGATTTCCCTCAAAGCCTTATCTTTGCCTTAACCAATTAGACCAATTATGTTAAAAGGATTTTTCAAGGTACCCCACCCGGTGAATGAGCCTATATTGAATTATGCGCCAGGAAGCAGGGAACGTCAATTATTAAAGGATGCACTTGCTGAAGCCAGGGCTGAACAAATTGATATACCAATGTATATTGGTGGCAAAGAGATTCGTACTAAAACAAAAGTAAAGATCAGTCCGCCGCACGATCATCAGCATTTGCTGGGCACTTACAATCAGGGGACAAAACAACATGTCGCAGATGCGATCAATGCGGCACTTGCGGCAAAACCTGAATGGGAGAATCTGCCATGGGAACAACGTGCGGCTATATTTTTAAAAGCAGCCGATCTGATTGCAGGCCCTTATCGTTATAAACTGAACGCAGCAACGATGCTGGGGCAATCAAAAAATGCATTTCAAGCAGAAATTGATTCCGCATGTGAGCTCATTGATTTCTTACGGTTTAATGTTAAATACATGTGCGAAATCTACGAGCAGCAGCCACCGGTATCGCCCAGGGGCAGCTGGAACCGCCTCGAACAAAGACCGCTCGAAGGCTTTGTTTTTGCATTGACCCCCTTCAATTTTACTGCTATCGCAGGAAATCTCCCAAGTTCAGCAGCCATGATGGGGAATGTGGTTGTTTGGAAACCCTCCAACACGCAGATCTATTCTGCCAATATTTTGATGCAAATCTTTCGTGAGGCCGGATTACCTGATGGGGTGATTAACCTGGTATATGTTTCAGGGCCGGATGCAGGGGAAGTGATCTTCAATCATCCTGATTTTGCAGGTATACATTTCACCGGATCTACAGCGGTATTTCAGGATATCTGGAAAACAATTGGTAATAATATCCAAAAATACAAAACCTACCCACGCATCGTCGGAGAAACAGGTGGCAAAGACTTTATTCTGGTACATGGTTCAGCTGATGTTGAGGCCTCAAGTACCGCAATCCTGCGTGGGGCTTTCGAATACCAGGGGCAAAAATGTTCTGCCGCATCGAGGGTGTACATTGCAGCCTCTGTCTGGCCAAAAATTAAAGAATTATTAAAGCGCGATCTGGCAAGCCTTAAAATGGGACCCACCGAAGACTTCGGTAATTTTATTAATGCAGTGATCGATGAAAAATCATTTGATAAACTTGCCGGGTACATTGACAGAGCAAAGAATGATAAAGATCTTGAGATCATTGCCGGAGGTAATTATGATAAATCCAAAGGCTATTTCATTGAGCCGACTGTATTATTAACAAAGGACCCTTTTTATGTGACTATGTGCGAAGAATTATTCGGTCCGGTGCTTACGATCTATGTTTTTGAAGACAAAGACTTTGAAAAAACGCTTGAAATTATAGACAAAACTTCGATATATGCCCTTACAGGAGCTGTTTTAGCACAAGATCGCTATGCATTGGCAAAAGCTACCCATGCATTAAGAAATGCCGCAGGTAATTTTTATTTAAATGATAAGTGCACCGGTGCAGTGGTGGGGCAGCAGCCATTTGGAGGTGCAAGAGGATCAGGAACCAATGATAAAGCTGGTTCCATGATCAATTTATTGCGCTGGGTATCTCCGAGAACAATTAAGGAGACATTTGACCCCCCTAAGGATTATCGTTATCCATTTCTGGATAAGGAATAAAAAATGGCAGGGACCGCAATTATATAAATTTCGCAACCTTACTAATTTAACGTGAGTTCGATTAAACTATCTAAAGATTAATATTTAACCACA
>CAZGCG010000353.1:0-3831 GCA_964524205.1 uncultured Sphingobacterium sp.
GTTACAAGCATCTGACGGTTCTATGATAAATGATTAATTCAGGCATTTAAAACACGATTCCAATTATTGAACACTAAATATTATCTCCCTTAAATTTTCCCCATAATTTTATTTATCGTAAATTCAAAATTCACAAATTTAAAAAAAACGATACATGTCTAACAACCGCCGTAAATTCATACAACAGGTCACAGGCCTTGCAGGAATTGCAATTTTGCCCTCTGCATTTTATTCATGTTCAGGGAAAATGAACCCGCGTAATCATTCAAACGCGGCAGATATAAAAAATTCATTTTTCGAGATCTCTCTTGCTCAGTGGTCATTGCACAGAACACTTCGTAGCAAAAAAATAGACAATCTGGATTTTCCGGTGATAACAAAAAAAGAATTTGGTATCAGTGCAGTGGAATATGTAAACACCTTCTTTAAGGATAAGGCAAAAGACACCGCATACCTTAATGAATTACTGAAACGCTGCTCTGATAATGGAGTAAAGAATCATCTGATCATGTGTGATGGAGAAGGCAATTTAGGAGAACTCGATACCACAAAACGCACACAGGCTGTAGATAATCATAAAAAGTGGGTAGAAGCTGCCAAATATCTGGGCTGCAGCTCTATCCGGGTGAATGCTTATGGTGTTGGAAGCGCAGAAGATGTACAGAAGGCAGCTATTGAGGGTCTTGGACTTTTAGGTGAGTATGCTGTAAAAGAAAATATCAATGTTATTGTTGAAAACCATGGAGGATATAGCTCGAATGGGTACTGGCTTTCGACCGTGATGAGGAATGTTGGCATGAAAAATGTAGGTACCCTACCAGACTTTAATAACTTTTGCCTCACTCGTGACAGTAAGAACAAATGCATTGAAGAATATGATAAATATAAAGGTACTTATGAAATGATGGCCTATGCCAAAGCAGTAAGTGCAAAATCTATGGATTTCGATGCACAAGGCAATTGCATCGAAACCGACTATAATAGAATGCTTAAAATTGTTAAGGATTCAGGTTTTAAAGGCTATGTGGGGATTGAATACGAAGGGGAGCAATTGGGAGAATATGAAGGTATCCTTAAAACCAAAGCCCTGCTTGAACGTGTACGTGCAACCATGATATAGGCATTTTTAATAATGGGAATTGGGAATGGGGAATTTGAAATTTTCCATTCCCAAACTTCAGTCTGAATCCTCAAATACCTGGTTCTAATTAGTTAAAACCTAATACCAGATTGACCGCTAACCCATTATTAAACTAAAAATGACTATGAAAACTTCTATTAAATTAATGAGCGCAGTATCCTTACTGGCTCTCGCATCCTGTAACAATGGAGGCAAAGTTGAACCCGGAAAATATGTAGACCTCAATACTGGCGATTCCATTATGGTTATTGCCGACCCGGAAACAGGCTATGCAATCAATAGTGAAACCAAGAAGCCGGTCTATCTCTACGTCAATAACAACAAGGATACCATCTTCACTACCGGAATCGTTGTAAACGACAAACTAATTGCTTCGGAATCAGGCTACTATGACGTGGATGAAACTAAGGTTAAAGTTGATGATGAAGAAATAAAGATCAAATATGATGATTACAAGAAAAAGGTTGATGGTGATGACTATAAAATTAAAGATGGTGATTACAAGATCAAAGTTGAAGGTGATGGTGATATAAAGATCAAAGATGGCGACTACAAAAAGAAAATTGATGAAGACGGGGATGTGAAAATCAAAGACGGCGATTCAAAAACAAAAATTGAAGACGGAGTTGTCACAAAACAAAAAAATTAAGTTCCGCACTTTAAAACTTTCTCAGCATTAAGCTTAAAAAAAATAAAATGAAAAATATTAAATCAATTCTATCAGCTGTATTAATAAGTTCAGCTTTTATAGGCTGTAACAGCGATAAGAAGAACGACATGGATGGCGATTCAACGATGGCAACTGAGTCTGAGTATACTGAGGCTGAAGCCAGAGTCGTACCAGGTAATTACACAAATCTGAGTACCGGAAAGACAGTTTATATCATTGTGGATCCGCAAACAGGATGGGCAATAGATAGTATCGAAAGAGTTCCTGTAGAATTCTATACCAATAATGCTGGTGATACTTTATTTCAAACGGGTTTGGTTGTGAATCATGCCCTTATGCAAGCAGATGGTAAATGGATGCTTGATGAAACAAAAGTTAAGCGCGATGGTGATAAGATCAAAATCAAATACGAAGATGGCACTAAGGTCAAAATTGACGGCGACGAGATGAAGCTGAAAGATGAAGATGGAAAAGTTAAGATTGATGGCGATAGTATAAAAGTGAAACCTAATAATTAATATAAGGTAAGCCCCATTTTTACAAATAAAAAAACCTCCTTTCGGGAGGTTTTTTTATTTGATGAATCCTTGAAATAATGGATAAAATTTGCTGCTTATAGGGCTGAGATCCTTCGTTGCATGAATTTCCAGCGTAATTCAAAAATTCATCAGCTCCTCTGGATGACAGGCTCTGTTAAAGCTTTTGTATCCTATTGAAAGGGCAATAGCTCACTCTTAACCCGAAGCTATCGTGTGTCAATTCTCAACTCTCAATTCTCAATTAACTAAGATATTTCCCTACAATCGGCAACCTCCTGCCCATTCCAAAAGCTTTAGGAGAGACCCTCAAGATAGGTGGAGCCTGATTCCGTTTAAATTCGGCAACATTAACCATCCGGAGTACTTTTTTTACAAGGATTTCATCAAATCCCTGTCCGATTATTGTTGAAGAGCTTTTTTTAAGTTCGATGTATTGAAACAATATCGCATCCAGAATATCATATTCAGGGAGGGAGTCTGAATCTTTTTGTCCGGGACGCAGTTCGGCTGAGGGTGGTTTTATAATACTGTTCATTGGAATAATTTCCTTTTCACGGTTAATATAATTGGACAATTTATATACCTGTGTTTTATAAACATCCCCAAGCACCGCAATAGCTCCCGCCATATCTCCGTATAGGGTGCCATAGCCTACAGCACATTCACTCTTATTGGAAGTATTGAGCAGGATATAGCCAAACTTATTCGACATCGCCATAACAATAATTGCCCTGCTTCTTGCCTGAATATTCTCTTCAGCAACATTAAAAGGCAGGTCTTTAAATACCGGCTTCATCATATTTTCGAATGCTGAGGCCGCCTCCCTTATAGGTATAATTTCATGTTTACAACCCAAATTCTTAACCAGATCCAAAGCATCCTGTACAGAATGGTCAGTAGAAAACTCTGATGGCATCAATACCGCCATCACATTTTCAGGTCCAAGAGCTTCTGCTGCCAGGGCACATACCAGGGCAGAATCTATCCCCCCTGAAAGTCCGAGAATGGCTTTGCTGAACCCTGATTTCTGGAAATAATCCCTAATTCCGAGTATCAGCGCATCATGAACCTGATGAATATCATTTTGGGCATCATGAACTTTGGGTTTAAAGCCTCTCACTTTCCTGTCTTCAAACTCATATATCTTCAGGTCTTCTGAGAAATAAGCCATTTCATCCAGAAGCATCCCTGAATCATCGAAAACCAGTGATCCACCATCGAAAATAATTTCAGTCTGCGCCCCAACCTGATTTACATAGAATAGTGGCAGTTTGTATTTCCGGCAATTATCCCCGAGGATCCGTACCCTTTCTTCATCATGATTATAGGCAAAAGGTGAAGCGGCAATATTTATCATCAGATCAGGCTTCTCTTTGATAAGTTCGTCCATAGGACAAATTGTGTACATCGGATTATCATTGATACTCCATAGATCTTCACAGATTGTCAAAGCAATTTTATGCCCCATAAAATCTACACAG
>CAZGCG010000354.1:0-3788 GCA_964524205.1 uncultured Sphingobacterium sp.
TGAATGGACTTGAGGTAGAGGTACGTCATTGGGATTGGGGGTGTGAGGTTTGAGGTATCAGGTATCAGCTGAGTTACCGATATTAATTATATAATCCATTAATTTAAAAAAAATCCTTATTAATCCATTATAGTATTATGGTACCAGCACCTGACACCTGATACCCAACCCCTAATACCTAAACTCCTTAACAACCTCCACCGCATACTTCACATTATCAAAAGGAATATCCGGCATAATTCCATGACCAAGGTTGAAAATAAAGCCATCTTCGCCGCGCATGCGCTCGAATAAACGATGGATACGTTCTTTGATCACGTGCTTTTCGGCATACAGAATATGCGGATCAAGATTTCCCTGAACGGCCATCCCGGCAGGAAGTTTCTTTTTGATATCCAGCAGGTCGGCATTCCAGTCGATCGAAACCACATCCGGTTTTGCTTCAGCCATAATTGGTGCAAAAACAGAACTTCCTTTACAGAAAGATATTACCGGAATATCCTTTCTGTTCAGACCTTCGATAATTTGTTTATTGTAACGGTGTGAAAATTCATGATAATCATCCCAGGATAAGGCGAGTGCCCAGCTATCAAACAACTGAACAGCATTTACACCTGCAGCGATCTGAAGATTCAGGTAATCAACAGTCACTTTGGCAATCTTGGCAAGCAATTTATGAGCAAGCTCAGGATGGTTATGCAGCATCAGCTTGGTCAGCTTGAAATCCTTTGATGATCCGCCTTCTACCAGATAGCTCATTACTGTAAATGGTGCCCCGGCAAAACCGATTAGAGGAATCTTTCCGTCCAGTCTTTGCTGAATAACTTTAATTGCATCCGCCACATACTGCAGCTTATCATCAACATCGGTAAGCAGTTTGTCGACATCAGCCTGATTACGCACCGGATTGGCAAATTTAGGGCCAACACCCTGGGTAAAACTAAGATCACCTCCCATTGCCTCGCCTGTTACCAGAATATCTGAGAACAGGATTGCGGCATCAATACCCAGAAGATCAACAGGCAGCATGGTAACATCTGCAGCAATCTCAGGGGTTTTACACATCTCCAGAAAGGAGTATTTATTTTTTATTTCCCAGTATTCGGGCATGAATCGTCCTGCCTGACGCATCATCCATACCGGAGGCCGTTCTGTACTTTTTGAAAATGCTGCCCTTAGGAACAGACTATCTTGAATATTATTCGCGCTCACTATGCTTTTTTAATTTCTGATTCTATTTTTTCTACAATATTTTTTACCCTGGAACTGATCTTAAATGTTTTGGCCCGCTCAACATAAGCCGCTGCACGTTCATAATCTTTCTTACGAAGATTGATATTAGCCAGATGAACCAGCACAATAGCCTTATCGTTCTGGTTACGTAAAGGAAACCTGGTTGCAATTTGAAAATGCTTCTCAGCTTCTTCATAATTATGCCTGTGAAGCTCTACATTTCCATAAATGAACTCATAAAAACCGCGACGGTGCCTCCCCAGGCGATCAGGATCCTCAATTTCTTTGAGTAATTCCTCGGCACCATCATAATTCTTAGCGTGGAATTCACGGGCTGCCATCACGACGGTACCTTCGCGGAAATAACCCCAGATCAGGAGGCCAATCCCGAGGCCGATAACAGCAGCTATCTCATAAACCTGTTTGCTGATTGTCCAGCCCAACAGGATCACTGCAATCCCGATAACCCATAAACGGGCCTTTTTAGTTAACATTTCTTAATGCTTATCAGTAAATTTATATCCAACACCCCTGATTGAATGAAAATAGGTTGGATTTTTCTGATCAGGTTCGAAATATTTACGGAAAGTCAGGATGAAATTGTCGATTGTCCTTGTTGATGGATAAACATCGTAATTCCAAACGGTTTCCAGGATCTGCTCTCTCGACACAGCCTCATTACGACGCTCAATCAAAAGTTTTAGCAGCATGGTTTCCTTCTTGGTCAGAGGAGTTACAGTACCATCATCAGTCTTTAATTCAAAGGAGTTAAAGTAAATCGTTTTATCACCGATCTTATAGGAATTCAATTCCTTAAGCTCATCACCTTTCAGACTACGTTTTACTAATATTCCTACTCTAAGAATCAACTCCTCAAGATTGAAAGGCTTAGTCAGATAGTCATCTGCACCTTTTTTCAATCCCAGGACACGATCCTCACTGGTGTTCTTCGCAGTCAGGAACATAATTGGCACCTCTGTATTTTCAAGCCTGATCGTCTCAGCAACCTGAAATCCGTCGATCTCCGGAATCATTACATCAAGAATGATCAGATTGAACCGTTCTTCCTTGAAAATCTTGAGAGCCTTCTTTCCATCTGTTGCGGTGGATACTTTATACCCTTCCATCTCCAGATTTAATTTGATCGCTTCCAGAAGATGCTCTTCGTCTTCTACGAGTAGAATTCTTTGTTTAGTTAGCATTTGCGTTGAATGTTACTTCGAAAATTGTTCCCGAAGGCTGGTTGTTTTTTACTTTTATTGAGGCCTGATGCTTATCAAGAACCTGTTTTACAATGAATAATCCAAGTCCGGTACCCTTTGTTTTGCGTGTATCTTCGCTCCCTACCCTATAAAACTTTTCAAAAATACGTGATTTTTCCTGATCATTAATGCCTATGCCCGAATCGGCCACAATAAACTGAATTTGTCCGTTGCTACGCTTAAGACTAACAATTACTTCAGCGCAGGCAGGGGAATATTTCACTGCATTCTCGATCAGGTTTGTAACGACTGAGGTTAAGGCAAATTTATCTCCTTCCAGCATAATTCCCTGTTGTACAGAAAGTTTAATGATCTGTGAGCTGCAGGTATGGACCTGTAATCTGCCGGCTACAGAATTGACCAGTTCAGAAAGATTGAAATTCTCTTTGGGGAATGTGTACAGGTTACTCTCGATCTTGGTTGCCAGAAGCATATTCTCCACAAGATCGTCCAGCCGCTCAATATCCTTTAAGGAATTGGTTAAGAAAGACTTTTGCTGTGCCGGATCAAGTTCCCGTTTCAGGATTGTTTGCAGATACAATTTTATGGATGCCAGAGGCGATTTAAGTTCATGAGTAACCGATAAGAGGAAGTTTTTTTGCCGATCGTGCAACTTTCTTTCCTGATCTATAGCCTTCTGCAAATAGTATGCCCCAACAAAAAAGATAAACAGGAAAACGGCAGTTTCACCCAGAACCATGCCTTTACTGTTAGGATTGGCGATGAGCAATAATCGGCCCCACCAAATCAATTGAAAGATGGCGTAAATGATCAGACAATAAAATATCACCATTGGCCTTCTCATAGTTCTATGCTCTTGCTCCTCTGAAAACGATATCGAGACTCTCAAAAATAGCGCGTTTTGCCTTTTCGAGATCTACTTTAGTGTGGACAGATGATACAAATCCAACTTCATAGCCCGATGGTCCGAAATAAATACCACGGTTCAGCAGTTCCCTGTGCATGATCTTGAATTTCTCCATGCTGGAAGCATCGATTTCTTCTGCAGCACTGATCTTTTCCTGATCCGTAAATGCGAACCAGAAAATCGAACCAATGGTAAATACCTTGAACTTATAATTTCTTGCTGTGGCAAAACGCTGGATCGACTCCGTAAAATCAAAAGTCTTATTGTTCAAATCTTTATAAAAATTAGATTTTGCCAGTTCAGTCAGCTGAGCAATGCCGGCAGCCATAGCAACAGGATTTCCGGAGAGCGTACCAGCCTGATATACAGGTCCATCCGGAGATATCATTTCCATAATTTCAACTGATGAACCGTACATCCCTACC
>CAZGCG010000355.1:0-3773 GCA_964524205.1 uncultured Sphingobacterium sp.
CCCCAATAGGAGGGGGTCAGGACGAGCGTCTTGTCTTCCCAATCTTTTACCACGAGAACAATCTGCTTGAACTAATCAGCTCTTAAAAAGGTTTTGGTCTATCGTTGGTTCAAAACAAAGAGTTAAAAAACAATTCTTTCTCGAATCTTAGCTTCTTCTAAACAAAAATCAATTCTTTAAATGATATTCCTTCATTTAAACTACATTTCGACACTATTGAGCAATTAAAAAAGTACATTCAAGAGTCTTCCTCTTTTATAAATGCTTCCAAAGACGGAAAAGTAGAAGTTTACAGTTCCCATCCTACCAATAGACAATAGAAATTGAAAATAGGCGAAATAAAATTAAAGAAAACAAATCTTTATAAATACTTTATAAAGTAGATTTAAGTGGTCTTAGTGCCTAAAAAGCAATATAAATTTTGCTTAAATATGTATTTTAAGAATAGTGAAGAGGTTTTTTATGCCGATCCGGCCTCTGTAATTTTTAATGCTTTAGGTATTTAGGTTTGTTGCGATCAATAGCCTTATCGTGATTAAACGACCGGCTATTAATGTCTGAATAAATACCCGGCTCTTCTTTGGAATTCCGGGACCGGAGATCACCGTTAATCTATTTGTTAGAGATTCAGGGCAATGTCTTAAATGAATGAATGCTGCCAGATCTGCATTTCCTATACGCTTCTGCGATATTTTAAAATTATATCCTTTATGAAATGCTTGTACAGCACTTGTGTTTGAACGAATAGAGATTTTGGGTAGATAGATCAAACATTACTCATCTATAGTATTATGCATTAAATGGGATTATAAAAGTTTTTTGTATTTGTTCCGGGCTTCAATAAAATTCAAATGATAGTCAATTCTATAAAATGAGTTTAAGCAGTGTACTATTTGTTTCTTTATGCTCGGCCTCAAGACCTTCTTTTTGATATTTTAAAACACCATTTTTATCTAATACTGAAACCAGGTTACTATGAGAGAAATTTCCGTCTGCATCCTTTTCAAACTGGACATTCAACATCACAGATAAAGTTCTTACAGTTTCTTCGGTTCCGTGTAATAAAACCCATTCTGAATCCAAACCCATTTCATTGGCGAATTTCTTTAGTTGCTTCGGATTATCCCGTTCCGTATCAAAGCTGATTAAAACAAAATTTACTTTATCCTTTCTGATACCCATATTTTTAGAAATGTTTTTAATGTCAGATGTTAAGCGTGGACAAGCATAGGTGCAATTCGTAAATATCATACCTATAACAGTTGGTTTTCCTTTCAATGCCGATAATTGAAAATCGGTATTATGCTGTGTTTTAAAGGTGTCATCCAGCATGAAAATGCTTTCAGAAGGAATGTTTGTTAAGCTAACTTTCTCAGTAGGTTTACAACAAGATGGAATTGGAGCTTTTTCAGGAGTTAAATTTGTAACATCTTCAGCATTATTTGAAGGGTTAATATTAGTGCAACTAAATAACATGGAAGTTATTAGTATTAACAGGATAAATAGTCTCATGATTTTGTTTTTTTTCTAATTAATATTCTTTACACATCGAAATCCAAGATTTGCTATGCAATAATTTCCTTTTAAACTTCCGCGGTAGCTGAACCTTAGGTAGCCTGCATAATCTGATTTGTCAACAACATTCAATGAACCTGCAGCGCAAAATAGTTTTTGATCATCAGAATTGTTTCCACGGGAATCCGTGGAGGTTATGTAGCTATTGAAATTTGAGGTCCATTCCCAGATTAAGCCATGCATATCATACAGCCCATAAATATTCTGATAGGTTGATTTTACATTAGGTAATACCGGAAGATTGGGCCTTTTATACCAATTTAATATATAGTCGGTCAGAGAAGAGTATTTAATGTTTTTTGGTGCTCCCATGCCTGCGATTTCCCATTCTGCAATTGTCGGAAGCCTTTTGTTTTTCCATTTGCAATACGACTGAACCGCAAACCAGGAAACATTTACAACGGGAGAGTGATAGATATTCTGATTGGATTTTCCAATAGATAAGTCATTTTCCCAATGTCTCAAATAATTAGTATCAGCAAACAATCTGTTCACTTTTGATTTGCGCCATTCCGGATTGGCTTTAACAAATTCAAGAAATTCTGAATTAGTAACTGCGGTTTCATCCATCCTAAAGGCCTTCACTGGTATTGGTTTATTGCTCTTAGTTACAAAGAAAGGTTTATAAGTACCTTTAGATATAACGAGCATTTTTTTTTCAGAATTAACTACTTTCTTCTGGGCATAGGCCGCCCCGAAGAAAGTAGCTGAAATCAATATGATTAAAATATATCTCATGATTATTGAAATAATAAATCAATAGTATGAATGCTTTTATTTCTTGATTTTTTGAAATATTGAAGAATTTTCATCACCAGTGACTTTAATTTGTGCAATTGCCCCTTTATGAAATGCACGGAAAATAGAGTGGTCAACCACATTTAGCATCCCTGGAACCTGCAGTTTCATTTCAACAATAGAAGAACCTCCGGCAGGAATTAAAGTTGTTTGTACATCTTTGTTCATCGCCTGGCCGCCTTCGATATAAACATTGTCAAAAATTTCTCCAATAACATGGAATGAAGAAATAAGGTTAGGCCCCCCGTTTCCAACATACAATCTCACTGTTTCGCCTACATTTGCAGTCAGGGCATTGGGGCCGGTTGTAGAACGAACCTTTCCATTGAAAAGAACATAATCTGGATCTTCTTCAATTGCTTTATTCTCATCAAAATCCTGCAAACCTTTTGCTCCATACTTTCCTTTAGTATAGAAATCTCCTTGCATCAAATAATATTCTTTGTCCACTTTGGGCATTCCGCCTTGCGGCTCAACTAATATTAACCCGTACATTCCGTTGGCAATGTGCATTCCTACCGGACCAGTTGCGCAATGGTACACATACAGACCCTGGTTTAATGCGCGGAATTGAAAACGTGTAGATTGTCCGGGAGCAGTTGCCGTTGCCTCGGCTCCGCCGCCCGGGCCTGTTACGGCATGAAGGTCTATATTGTGCGAAACCTTACTGTCGGCAGCATTTTTTAATGTGAAATCAATAAGGTCTCCTTGCCTAACCCGAATGAATTTTCCCGGAACACCACCTCCAAAAGTCCAGAAAGCATAATCTGTGCTGTCAGCAATTTTCATTACTTTCTCAATGACTTCCATTTCTACTTTCACTCTTTTCGGAGAGGTGTAGCTTATAGGTTTCGGGACTAAGGGAGCATCGGTTAATTCTGCAACAACTTCACCGGTTATAACAGTATCAATATCTAAATTGTTAGATGCAGAAGAACTATTGTTTTTACAACTGGTTTGCACGCTTGCGATGGCAGCTGCAACCATAAAAATTAACCATGATTTTTTCATTTTTTTTTCATTTAGTTATTAATGTTATTTTATAATACGAGTTCATTCAATGGGTTTCCTGAATAGTAAAATTTCTGGCTGAACGTTTAATGATAACCATACCCAATTCTGGTTAGATTTCATTTTTTGACTTTCAGATATATTTTTAACATATTTCATTGATGTGGCAGTAAACATTTGTGAATAACCACCGGAAATCTTAATTCCACCAGGTAATTGATGCAGGAGACTAAAATCCACTTCATTACCTAATGCCGGATTGGTTTTCCTTCTGTTGTAGTCAATGATCTTTCCGGGTACTTCAAAATGATGGATAGCCAGGTTGTAAATTGTTAAGGCAGATGATTTATAGGAAGCATTTAGATAATTGTCCCATAATCCTGTATTTT
>CAZGCG010000356.1:0-3764 GCA_964524205.1 uncultured Sphingobacterium sp.
GTGTTTTCAATTACAAAATAACGATATAGCGGTAAAGTACTGTAGCCGGCAATATGATTGATATCGTCCTCAAAAGGCTCCTCATGAATCTCTATCAATTTAGAAATCTCTTTATCGGCTTTATATTTTTTTGAATCAATTTCAACCAATGAATAGGTATCCTGAATAACCTTACCATCCTTTATCCGGAGCTCAAGTTTTCCAACAAAAGAACCAAATGCACCTGGTTCAACTACCTTTGAATAAGTACACTGAATCGGTTGTCTAACTCTTTCATGCGTATCGCCTCCGAGGATATAATCTACACCCTCACATTCTGGCAGATTAGCCAAATGAATCTGCTGGGATAATCCAAGATGAGAAAGTAATAAAACATAGGCACATTGCTCCTGGTTACGTAAAACATCTATGTAATGAGCCAGGTTTTCTTCAGGTTTGGTATAGATAATTCCTTTACTGTAACCTGGCGATTGACGGATAGGAACCAATGGATCAGTATATCCAAGGAAGCCAATTTTTACACCCCCTATATTCCAGATATGGTAAGGCTGAAAAATTAATTCCCCCCTTTTACCATTCCCAAGATCATGATACATATTGGCACAAACTTTCGGAGCATTTAATGCCCCTAATAAGGTCTGCATGGCCTTTTTGTGATAGATTACCTCCCAGTTACCCGGCAAATAAAGATCATAACCCAGTTCATTTAAGACAGGAACCATCGCTTTCCCGGTAGTTTTTACAGATAGTTCGCTACCCTGAAACATATCTCCGGTATCAATGATAAAGGTATTTGGATTCCTTTTCTTCTCTTTTCTTAGGTATGTTGCAAGATTAGCATAGCCTCCTGTCTTCCGAAAAACAGCCTGATCATTTTCCCAAAAAAGCTCATCATGCGGATGAACCTGACAATGCACATCGGTAGTTTGCAAAATTGAAAGGGTAAATTCTCCTTTGTTCACTTCATTTGTAATGCTATCCGAGGCTTCATTTGCAATCACCAAAAGCGGATTTGCAGAAACCAGGGCAGCACCGGCACTCATAGCACCCACTTTCTTCAAAAATCCTCTTCTGTTATTTTCCATATTAATTGATTCGGGAATTCTAATTTTAAATCTTAGCGGATTTATTCAATTTTGCAGCTTCAGCACTTTTCTTCTGCTCTTCTGCTATTGGTTTGAATGGTCCGAGCTTATGTTGTTCTTCAGTGAACTTATCTGAATAAGGGCCAAAAGGATGATCGATCGGTTTTTTTGATTTATCAGGCCAATCTTTTGGAACATTAATATGCGGACGTTTTTGTGAATTAATATAGGCAGCTACATCCCAGGCTTCTTCATCACTCAATATCGGGTTTTCATAAGTGGCCCCCTGCGGCATATTGTCTCTCACATATTTAGCGAAGTTTGAAATGCGGTACAAACCTGCTCCATCATTATAACTGTTCTTACCCCAAAGCGATGGGAACATATACTCGGTTTTATCCTGATTCAACATTCCTGAACCATCAGGCTGATGACAGCTCTGACATTTTGAAGTATAAACGGCCTTCCCTTTACCCGGATCGGCAGCCCTGTCGAGATATGCCAGTTCTCCAAAGCCAGAGCCGGCAGCCTTTTCACCCCTTTTCACATTAGTGCCCAGAAAATTAATGTAAGCAACAATAGCCTTCATTTCTTTACTGTCCGTTTCTAATGCCGAACCGTTTAAACTTCTTTCGAAGCAATCATTCACACGTTTTTCAATACCTTCCTCTGTACCGCTTCTTGCTCTGAACTTAGGATATAATGATGCTACAGAACCATAGTTATTTCCAAATACTGCTGTTCCGGCCTTTAAATGGCAGTTCTGGCAGTTCATACCATTACTGATCTGCATCACCGAGCCATTAGGACCTAAGTACTTAGCTGTATGTGCAATGAGCTCTTTTCCATACTCAACCTCCGATTTTTGTTCAGCATTAGTAATAGTGCTGACCTCTGGTGCAATCCAAAATTCCTGAACCACTGATTTAACTTCAGCTATTACAGCCTGGGTATCCTCCAGCTTAACTTTTGGTCTTTTTGGCAGATTGATCAGATAATAGCCCAGTGGAAGAGCAACTATTATAATAATCAATAATACCATTAGGTTGATCAGCTTTCTTATAACTGAAAGCAGATCCTTAGATACATCGCCATCATCATGCTTCTGAGACATATGACTGATTTTTAATGAGGTAATTTATTCTTGATTAGTCCGTACAGATAGGTTCCAACTATTGCAAAGAAAAACACAATTGCCATAGCCCAATAACCATATCCGATATTCACTACCATTGGCCCAGGACAAGCACCGCTCAATGCCCAGCCGAGCCCGAAGATCGAACCTCCAATAAGGTAACGCGCAACAGATTTTTCTTTCGGATTAAACATAATTGGGTTACCATGATAATCTCTCATACGAAACCTTTTGATTAAAGCCACACCCGCTACACCCAGGGTAACTGCAGTTCCAATAATTCCATACATATGAAAAGCCTGAAAGCGGAACATTTCCTGAATCCTGTACCAGGAAACCGCTTCAGATTTCGTCATTACGATGCCGAAAACTATACCCAGCAATAAAAATTTTATAAACTTCATATCTTAAAATATTAAAGGAAGAAATAAATAAGTCATCAGTAAACCCCCGATAAAAAAGCCCATTACGGCTATCAATGACGGAACCTGAAGATCCGACAAACCGCTGATGGCGTGTCCGGAAGTACATCCCCCGGCATAACGCGAACCAAATCCAACCATTAAGCCCCCAAAAGCAAGAAGAAGGAAGCCCTTGATGGATAAAACTGCATCAAGGCCAAAAAGCTCGGCAGGTTGAAGGGATTCAGGAGCAGCAATTCCCAGTTTGGATAAATCCTGGATTGTTGCCTCGGAAATCAGAACCGGAGCATCCGTCGACAGGAATTCTCTGGCTATGAAACCACCCAAAATTGCTCCAACAAGAAACACCAGATTCCAGATTTGTGCTTTCCAGTTGAAATCAAAAAATTTTGCTGATTTGCCCAGACCTGCAGCCGCACAGATTGTTCTTAAATTTGAAGAAAATCCGAAGGATTGTCCGAAATACAATAAAAAGAACATGATAGCTGCTATCATTATCCCGGAGAACCACCAGGACCATGGTTGTAATATAAATTCCATTATCTTTTTTTAGTTGTTTAAGTGAAAGGAAATAATCGGCTTGAAGAGATGATTAATCAATTTCTCTGTCGCACTCTGATGGAATAATCCACCTTTACCATGTGTACCAATACAAACGATATCCATATTGATCATCTGATTAAAATGTACCACACCATTCTCCACATCTTTATCATTGATCAGATGACACTGATAATTGGTAATACCATTCAACTCAGCAAACTGGGTCATTTGAGCTTCAACTTTTGCCTTTTCAGCATCTATACTTCCTGAAGTGATTTGCAGCAGGTGCATTTTAGGATCAAATGCCTTTATCAGCTTCTGCATTAATACAAGATTTTCCTTTGCCGGCTGACTGAAGTTATGTACCAGCAGAATATTCCGGATCTGAAGGTCAGAACGATCACACATCAAAGAAAGTAATGGTGTCTTGGATTTACGGGCTATGATCTGTGTTTCTGAACCCGAAAGCTTTTCCTTCAAACCGCTGGCACCTTTGGTCCCCATCACAATCAGGTCGAATTGATTTGACTCTGTAAATTTTAAAATCGCATCAGTAGTTTTACCAAGCACCAGATGGGT
>CAZGCG010000357.1:0-3756 GCA_964524205.1 uncultured Sphingobacterium sp.
CTTGTCGGTTCCTGCAGGGGCATCATTCACTGAATTAACTGTAATAATTACTTCTTCGTCAACCAGTGCCTTATTGGTTGTAGTATGACCATTCCATTTAAATGAAGAAACTGAACCAAAAAAATCAGGTACAGATATAAAAGACAGTTTACCTGCACTTATATCAGAAACAGGAATGAGTTGAGAAGAATTAACTGCGGTTCCATCAAGTTTCAGAACGCCCTCATTTGCCGGAGGAAGACTTGTAAATTCTATATTCTGTAATGTGTTTAAGCCTTTAGGATCAAAAAAACTATTTGTAAAATCGCTCAGTTTAAAACTAAGCACCTGATCTTCATTAACAGATTTACTTATTTTATTTAATACCGGTTTATGATCTAAGTTCGAAGGCAAAAGTATTTCCAGGTTACGTATTTCATATGAGGTAGCTCCTCCGCCAGAGCTGGCCCAAAAACCAAATCTGAAATTCGCAGGAATCAATTCGCCTGGTATGTATTGATAATCTTTAATCAAATGATGAATAATAGCTCCTGCCGGATTGCCCTCGGCAATCCATACATTGACCACATAACCTGTGCCTGAACCATTTGGAACAAGGTCCATTTTAATCCTTCGAAAACCAACATTCAGCGAATCCAAACCCGTTGCACCAGCATCTCTGCCATTGGTATTTCCTGATAATTGGAATGGGTTTCCGGCTCCGACAGCCGACATCTCCGTAGGATTATTTGTTTGTATATGGGTTAAATATTCATAATTTGACGGAATAAGAGTATTCCCATCTCCGTCACCGCGTAGGGTCACTGAGCCAGAGCTTCTACCCGGACCGGTGCCTCTGCCTGAACCCGGGCTACTGAAATTACCATACTCATCAATACTTAAACCAATAAAGCCTTTGCTCAATCCATTTGAAGTATAACTATGAGTATAACCCATTGCTCCACCAGATGCTCCGATACTGAAAGGATTTGCTGCTGCATCATAGAGAAAGAAATTTATTCCATCTGAACCACTTCCGCCATGACCATAATAATCAAAGCTTACCGATATCCCTTTTTCAGATGGAAAATCTCTGGTATTATAAACGTAACCTGTCTGACCAGCCTGATTATTTGTGAGACGCAAATACCCGGTACCCGTTGCATCACCTCTACCCGAAGTCAATTCCGCAGAACCAGGATTTGAAGCGATAACCAATCCCGCAGCAGTTGCATTTTTAAAGCTTTCCAGATACGGAAAAGTAGGGTTCAAAGCATTAATCCTTATATTGACAAAAGCATCTGATACTGCATAAGTATCACCATCTGAACCATTCCACTGAAAACTGGCAGACCCGGCAAAATCAGTATCAGGAACAAATCTTAGCTTCGAAATATCAGCCAGAATAATTTCCTGCCCGGCAATGACATTTGTGCCGTTCAATTTTAAAATTCCGTACAAAGGAAGATTCTGAACCTTGATTTTAGTCAGGGGACGAGATGAGGGATGGCTGAAATTCGAAGTAAAATCTGATGATTTAAATACCAGGTCAACATTTTGGATCCCCTCTGCAGTAACATTCGAGACCACCGGAACCGTCAGGGGATCTATAGGCTTCAGGATTTCAAGGTTTCTTATCTCATGGAAATTCGATGCACTACCTGTACCTGCAGAAAACCCATAACTCAGATTTGCCGGTATTGGCCCAGTTGGTATATAGTTATAATCCTTAATAACATGATGTACAATTGCTCCTGCCGGATTTCCTTCTGTGATCCATACATTCAGGATAAAACCTGTATGTGTGGCATTTGGGATCATATCAATTTTAGCTCTTCTATAACCTGCATGTAAAGGACTCAGACCGGTTGGTATTGTTCTGCCATCCACACCACCTGCAATCTGAAAACTGCTTCCTGCACCTGCAGCAGCCATTTCTGTAGTATTGTTTGTAGATATACCTGTTAAATACTCATAATTAGAACCACCAGGAGTTCCTGTACCCAGACCATTACCATCTCCTCTCAATAAAACAGAACTCAATCTTCTGCCGGGGCCACCCTGTCTGCCGGCGTTTGGATTACTAAAGTTTCCGAACTCATCTAATCCAAGTGCTATAAAGCCTTTACTTACACCTGGCGAACCGGCACTTTGTGCATAACCCAATGAACCTCCAAAGGCTCCGATATTAAATGCACCAACAGAAGAATCATAAAGAAAGAAACTAATTCCGTCTGCCCCTGTACCTCCATAGGTAAAATAGTCGAAACTGATTGAGAGACCATTCAAGGAAGGAAAAGATCTCGTACTTCGAACATAGCCAGACTGATTGTTCTGATTATTTGTTAAACGAAGATAACCCTGCCCTGCAGGATCAACTGTACCTGAAGTAAGGATAGCATCACCCGGAACTCCGCTTAAGACTAAGTCTGCAGCTGTAGCGTTTTTAAAACTTTCAGCATATGGTAATTGAGCAAATGCCTGAATCACAAACAAATTAAACACAGCCACAACTATTAATAGTTTGTAGAAGTTTAAAAAATTATATGAATCTGTCTTTTGCATCAATTAGGCTTACAACAAATATTTAATACATCGCGAGCGGAATAGGCAAACGATGAGCCATGCGATTGAATTCTGAAAATCGATTGAAAGAATTCGCAAGGCTCTCTGAATATCAGACAGATACATATGAAGAAAATATTGAAAGAATTAGCCCGAATTTTTCAAACTCCCGGGAGCCTATGCATTAATTTTCCCATCGTGGGGAATTAATTCCTTAAATGTCAATAGAGCTAAAAGCTGCGTTAATAGCTTATGGAGGTAGTTTATTTACCAATAGAGTGTTATTGAGAATTTAAAATTTGAATCCTTTTCCAAATAAATCCGGAAAGAAAATCAAATAAAAATTCTGAATTATCTTACTTCTCAATGACGATGCATTCAATAAAATCCCGTCAATTTGCATAGGAAAAATATTAGTCAGTTATGGAATCACTTAAAGGAAAAAGCGCAATAATTACAGGAGCCGGAAGGGGAATCGGAAGAGCAATTGCAATTGCTCTGGCTGCCGAGGGTGTCAATGTTGGATTGATATCCCGCAGCAATAATGACCTTCTGAAACTGAAAGATGAACTAAAGACATATGCCGTAAAAACTGCAATCGCTATTGCGGATGTTGCAGACATCCTGGCTGTTAACCAAGCTGTTAATACAATTCAAAAAGATCTTGGCCCCATTGATATTTTAATCAATAATGCCGGGATTGCGAAATTTGGTAAGTTCTTAGAACTCGAGCCACCAGAATGGGAAGATCAGATCAAAGTGAATCTATTCGGTGTTTATTATGTAACCCGGGCAGTATTACCACAAATGATTGAGCGTCAGACCGGAGATATTGTCAATATTTCCTCCAGCGCAGGTTTGAAAGGCAGCCCGATGACCAGCGCATATAGTGCTTCAAAATTTGGAGTGATGGGTCTCAGCGATTCATTGATGCAGGAAGTCCGCAAGCATAATATCCGCGTCACTGCATTAAACCCGAGTACGGTGGTAACCGATCTGGCTATCAGTGCAAACCTCATAAATAATAATGAAGACCGGGTTATGCATCCTGAAGATTTTGCGGAACTAATCATTGCCCAATTAAAGCTAAACAGAAGAGTGTTCGTCAAAGATGCCTCCATCTGGTCAACAAACCCATAATCCATCTATTTCCCATTCCCTATTTCCCATTCCCTATTCCCTATTTCCCATTCCCTATTTCCTATTTCCTAC
>CAZGCG010000358.1:0-3756 GCA_964524205.1 uncultured Sphingobacterium sp.
TTAGTTGAAGAGTATAAAAAAGCCTGGAATCTAGCCCGTAGAGATAAAAACTTTACTCCCCAGGAACTCGACTACATGTACGACGTGTACACGGGCATTCTAAATGAAAGTGCCAAAAACCTGGATCAAATCTTACTGGTGGTAAATGCTTTTAAGACTCAAATGAGTGATGTCAAACGGCTCGAACTTATTAATGAAGCAGCGGATCGTATCGAAGTGAACTATTCCGACCTCCGGCAATTTAACACTCAGAATATCCTGATGAGTTTGCAACGATCTAAAAGCCAGGATCAAATTGAGGAAGTTCAACAGCTTTATGGAATTCAAGTCAATTGATATGAAAGCGATCCTTATTCTAATCATAGTTTCAATGTCTGGAAGTCTGAAGGCCCAAACATGGGATGAGATATTCAAGCAGAAGGAAACTCAAAAAAAATATCTAGTTCAGCAATTGGCGGCGTTAAAACTGTATGCAAGTTATTTGAAGAAAGGCTATGATATAGCGGATAAAGGTATTAGTTCCATAAAGGCACTCTCAAGTGGCGAATTTAAACTCCATGATGAATTCTTCGCAACACTAAAACTGATTAATCCGTCAGTGGCCGAGACGGCACGGTTAGCGGAGATTTTAAAATGTCTGTATGATATTCGACAGAGCTTTAATAAACTCCGACAGGGCGCTGGCTTCCAATTAACCGAAAAAACATATTTCGAGTCGGTTCGACGAAACATTTTAGATGAATGCACCGCCGATCTGGATGAACTTCTCTTGGTTATTACAAGTGGAGAACTTGAAATGCAAGAGGCTGAAAGGGTATCACGTATCCATAAAATTCATTTAAGAATGAAGGACAAATATACATTTACCGCTTCTTTCATAAGCCGGGCAAATAATTTGAGAAATCAAAGAGAACTGGAAACCCTGAGCATCGAAAATCTTAAAGATCTCAATCAAAGACCAAAATAAACCGTCATGAAAACATTTTTGATTATTCTAATGATAGCGGGATCATGTGCCATCACCAAGGCTCAGACCACAGAAGTTCAACAACTATTACTGAACTACGAGAAGCTAAATCAGCTTAAAAATATTCTAAGGGATATGAAAAAGGGATACCAGGTAGTGAGTAATGGTTATACCACTATAAAAAACATATCCGAAGGAAATTTCAATCTGCACGACACTTTTATCAGCGGATTGATGACTGTAAGCCCAGCAATTAAGAAGTATAAACGGGTACCCGATATCATCCGGTATCAGAAAAACATTGTTGACGAATACAAGAGTGCGTTCACAAGATTCAAATCAAGTGGCTCCTTTAACCCGGAAGAAATTGAATATCTGGCTAAAGTCTATCACAATTTATTTAACGAAAGTCTCAGGAGTCTTGATGAATTGGCATCCGTTATAACCTCATCAAAACTGAGTATGAGTGATGATGAGCGTCTGGCGGCCATAGATAGGATATTTGCTGATACGGAAGAAAAGCTTCAATTCCTCCGGCATTTCAACAAAAACACAAGTATCCTGGCGCTACAACGAGATAAAGAAAACAGAGATATAAGGAGAACCGAAGGTCTCTATCGGTCAATCGACTAAAACAGAAACCATGAAAAATATGAAACTTTTGATCATCATTTTGATGATTGCAGGGACTTCCTTGCCTTTAAAATCCCAGGCTCAAGGTATTGCAGGAGAGATAAATGGCCTCCAACATGTTCTGGATCAAGTTTATAAGGACATGATACCACTTTGCAGCAAGCTAATTGGGGTAGCAAGAGGAATTGCAGGTTTTGCAGCCCTATGGTATATCGCGGCAAGGGTATGGAGGCAAATAGCAGCTGCCGAGCCTATAGATTTCTATCCTCTTCTTCGACCGTTTGCTTTAGGCTTAGCAATCCTTCTTTTTCCGGCGGTATTAGCATTAATGAACGGGGTACTTCAACCAATAGTAACTGCCACCAGTGGTATGGTGAAAGATTCAAATAATGCTATTGCCACTTTATTAAAACTGAAGGAAAAGGCCGTGAAGGAATCGGCTACATGGAAGATGTATGTCGGAACAGACGGAAATGGAGATCGTGAGAAGTGGTATAAATATACACATCCCGAAAATCAGGAAGGTAGCAGCGAAAACATGCTGGAAAGCATTGGAAACGATATGAAGTTTTGGATGGATAAACAGTCTTACAACTTCAGGAATTCGATCAAGCAGTGGATGAGCGAGGTATTACAGGTACTGTATGAGTCAGCTGCCTTATGCATCAACACAATCCGAACATTCTATTTGATTGTACTTGCCCTCTTAGGCCCGCTAGTATTCGGATTTGCTGTATTTGACGGT
Organism: uncultured Sphingobacterium sp.; assembly: GCA_964524205.1. GTDB lineage: Bacteria > Bacteroidota > Bacteroidia > Sphingobacteriales > Sphingobacteriaceae > Daejeonella. The sequence continues at coordinate 2,346 of CAZGCG010000358.1, forward strand.
TTCCAGCATACACTCACAGTCTGGCTTGCCCGGTATATAAACGTTTTCCTATGGCTGCCAGTTGCAAACATTTTTGGATCCATTCTAGGAAAAGTGCAGGAAAACATGTTAAAACTAGATATCAGTCAGGTTCAATCGTCCGGCGATACGTTTTTCAGCGCAACCGATACCGCATATCTCATATTTATGGTCATCGGAATTGTGGGCTATTTCACAGTACCCGGTGTTGCAAATTATATCGTACATGCGGGTGGTGGAAACGGATTACTTCAGAAGGTGAACACCATAGTAAGCAATTCGTCAAGCCGTGTCATTTCTGCAGGAACATCGGCGACCGGAATGATTGCAGACTCCTTTGGGGACCAGAAAAGTAAAATGTCTCAGGGAATGACAGGATTCGGAACTTCCTCCGGCTATTTCAATAACAGTGCGAATAACAGCTCCAAATTTCAAGAGGATAAATTATCCGGGAATTAACTTAAATAAAATAAGATATGTTTCAGCAACTAAAGAACATCGACACAGCATTTAAGCATATAAAAGCTTTCAGCATAGTACTCATTACTGCCTGCTTGATAATCTCATGCTTTTCACTGGTAAAAAGTTATCAGGCGGTGCAGGCAGCACAAAACCGGATTTATATCCTGGCAAACGGTAAAGCCTTAGAAGCTTTTTCAGCAGGCAGGAAAGACAATATTCAGGTTGAAGCCAGAGATCATGTTAAAACCTTTCATCAATATTTCTTTTCCCTCGACCCGGATGATCAGGTCATACAAGCGAACGTCAGTAGAGCATTGTATCTGGCTGACGGATCAGCCAAGGCTCAATATGATAACTTAAGGGAAAACGGTTACTACTCCAATTTGATATCAGCAAATATTAGTCAGGAAATCACCGTTGACAGCGTTCAGCTAAACATAGATGAGTACCCCTACTCTTTCAGATGCTTTGCCACCCAAAAGCTAATCAGATCTACGTCCACCAGTAATCGAAACCTGGTTACAGAAGGATTTCTCAGAAACGTTAGCAGGTCCGATAATAACCCTCATGGATTTTTAATTGAAAAATGGAATACCGTGAGTAACCGAGACACCACCATTCAACGCTGAACGCCATGCGATTTACAAAGAAGTCAAAAAACATTCAGGAGGATCACGATCAGGAACTACGGGCAAAGAAGATTGCCGCTGGGCTTATTAACGCTCAAATAAGGATATCAAGTTATTTGAACAATAAGACCGCACATTTTTCAAGAACTCAAAAACACATCTTATTAATCAGCATCAGCCTATTTTTTAGCGCCTTCAGTCTATACCTCATTTTCAATTCAATTTAATAATCATCAATACTTAAAAATCAATTTATGGAAAAGCAACAATCAGCGGAAACGCTTCGGAAACGCAAATTCTTA
>CAZGCG010000359.1:0-3740 GCA_964524205.1 uncultured Sphingobacterium sp.
ACTTTATAGCGGTTCTTAAAATCCTTGATGATGACTTCTTCCAAAACTCTTCGGTTTAAAGAATCCTGGCTTCTAAATTCCTGCGTGTAGGCATTGAAGCCGAGTAAAACACCCATTAAGGAGAGGGTAATTGTTTTCATATTTCTTATTTTTATTTAGACTTATTATAATTAAGACCAAAAGTAAGAAGTCATTTCAGAAAAGCAAATATTATTTAGAATTATTTTAAATAAGGTAATTGCATGGCTCCGGAAGGAGTTAAAAGGGGTTAAAAAAGGTTTAGGTACTCACCGGATTAAGGCTAGATCAGAATTAAGGCTTAGGATAAATGGCATCTGATTACTAATTTGAGGTGTTTGCGAGAGGATAGTGTAGGAATTTTGTTTGGGCTCTGAAAAGCAGGGTCTGTGCTTGTCGCTTGCTTCAGCCGGGCCAAACTTGCCAAAAGCACCTGCCTTTCATTTTCAAATCCTAAAACACATCTAATCAACAGGATTAAAATTTCGGGAATACAATTGAAATAAATGCCGGATAGCTTATATTTAATATATAAACATCAGAAAATGAAAGCCGCAATCCATACACAATACGGTCCGCCTGAAGTTGTTCAGATCCGGGAGATCGACAAACCTTCTCCGGGGCCAAATGAAGTTCTGGTCAGGGTTCATAACAGCACCGTAAACCGTACCGATTGTGGTTTCAGAAGTGCGGAATATTTCGTTAGCAGATTTTTTAGCGGGCTCTTCAAACCCAAACAGCAAATATTGGGTTGTGAGTTTTCGAGAACAATTGAATCGGTCGGTGAATTAGTGCTAACATATCAAGTCGGGGACCGGGTATTTGGCTATAACGATGTCCGTTTTGGTGGGCATGCCGGGTACCTGATCAGGGATGAGCGTGATACGATGACTTTGATGCCAGAGAATCTGAGTTTTGAGGAAGCAGCTGCACTGACTGAGGGTGCGCATTATGCCTTATGCAATATCCGCGCGGCTAATGTGGAAGCCGGACAAAAAATCATGGTTTACGGTGCCACAGGTGCAATCGGTTCGGCGGCGGTACAGCTCCTGAAATACTTCGATGCCGAAGTAACGGCAGTTTGCAATACCGAAAATGTGGAACTTGTACGTTCATTGGGTGCTGATTTTGTAATTGATTATACCCGTGAAGATTTTACAAAGACAGGACAGCGCTATGATTTTATCTTCGATGCAGTTGGAAAAAGCTCTTTTGGAGCCTGTAAAAAACTGCTCAAAGAAAATGGAGTATATATTTCTACCGAACTGGGTAAAAACGGAGAAAATATCTGGATGGCATTGTACGGTCTCCTATCAGGAGGCAAAAAAGTTCTTTTCCCTATGCCCTATATTCATAAAGAGGATGTGATCTTTCTGAAAGAACTTGCTGAAAGAGGCAAATTCAAACCTCTTATCGACCGGGTTTATCCATTGGACGAGATAAGAGATGCCTATCAATACGTTGAAAGCCGGCAAAAGATTGGCAATGTAGTCCTGAAGATTATATCTGAGAGTGAATAATCACCCGAAATAAAATCTCCGTTAAGAACGATTAAAATAAATCCCTTCTGCTGTTTTACCCAAAATCCAGACCTTATCTTCTTCAGTAAAGAATGGTATAATATCCTTCATGATCAGATATTCAAAAAAGTTGGCAAAGAGCATTCTTTGTGGGCCAAAAGTATCATAAATCCGTTTAAGGTAAGGCCAGACATCGCGGTAAGGCGGTTTTTGTTTCGAAGGATTGTGCATGGAAGTACGGATATACACATTCGGAAATTTCACAAGATTACATAATGGGATAATTCCTTCAGAATCGGGTTTTGTAATATCCATCATAGCCAGATGGTCGATCACAATCTTCACTCCCGGATAACGCTCTGCCATATCGGCCACCTGACTAATCTGCTGTGGTGCAAGGAAAATATTGAAGGTAGCCCCTATTTCTTCAGCTTTCTTCCACCAGGGATAAGAACCCGGATCATTCATCCAGACCCTTTGCGGATCCTGAATCGGACTCAGACGTAAACCGGTGAGTCCATCCTCTTTGACCAGTTTTTCGAGCCGCTCCGGATTTTTAGGATCGTTAGGAGCGAACAAACGATTCCCGAACAGCAGGCCGAATCCGGCAAAACGATCAGGCCAGGTTTTAACGCAATGGATCGTATAATCATTGTTTCTGCCGTAATAGCATACATGCGAGATCACTGTTTTATCAATGCCATAGGTATTCATTTCTTCAATCAGATGCTCTCCCGAATAATCGCGGGGCGGCTTACTTCCCGGACAGGTAGAGACTTCGGAATCGATCGGAAAACGTGGATCATTCATTAACCAGACATGCTCAGAAGCGTTGATGATCGGCGATTTTTGAAATGAACTGCTCAAAGCCTTGCCCGAAAGATCAGTGATAGGTTTAACCGGATTGGCTGAATCTTCAGAGTTCATCGCTGCAAGTCCCTGAGGCAACATACCCGCCACCGGAAGTGCGGAAAGCATTTTTAACATCTTTCTTCTGTGCATCGTATTTTATTTTGGTTGTTTAATACCCTTATTATCAAAATCTTAGGATTAAATTAAGAATATTTTGTTAAGGGGCAAATTTTTTTGGAAATTCCGGATCTAAAGGCAGAGAGGCTGCGCTCAAACTACGGACAGTGAATAATGAAGAGTCCCGTCTATCTTGTTGTCTGAACTATGATTAAGGTGATTTATTTGATTATTATGAATCATCTCAATCAAGCTAATCAAAAAAATCATAGTTCAGACAAAATGAAATACCTCTTCATTTGAAAATGCAAACATGCTTACTTAAATTCCGGGGACAGGTATGGGAATGATGGGGGACAAATATGCCTTTTGTTCGACTGCGTTTAGACAAAATGGGCTCACGGTCGAACAACTGTCGAAGCCGACTTGAAGGATAGTCGAACACTTCCCGAACACTTCCCGAAGAAATTTCTAGTTGTCTTAAACTAAAAAAGCTCACCATTTCTGATGAGCTTTCCTGGTGGTACCAGCTGGTCCCGATAGCTATCGGAACGAACCATACATAATTACATTACCAACAGATATAAAATCAAAAAAGCCTCAGATTTCTCTGAGGCTTTTTTCGTGGTACCAGCTGGAATCGAACCAGCGACACAAGGATTTTCAGTCCTTTGCTCTACCAACTGAGCTATGGTACCAGACCATACCCGTTTTGTTCGGGACTGCAAATGTAGTGTCTTTTTTCGTTTAAGAAAATAATATTTGAAAATTATTAGAAGCTCCGTGCGCCAACCGTGCGCCAAATGTTTAGCGAACCAAAAATCATTACAACGAAAGATCTGAAAGTCAGAGCTTACATCACATTTTACTTTAATGGGGAAAGGATAAGAGAATACAACGGGAATAGGCTCAATTTGCCAATACATCCCAATCGATCTACCACAAATTCAGAAAGAAATAAAGTTTTAGCTAAGCTACATTTTGAAATTAAGAAAGCTTTAGAGAAGGGTTGGAATCCATTGACAGATGATAAACCTAAAGCAACACTAGCTATAGACATCCTAAAGCTAGTACTGGATGAGAAATTAAATAGCTCATTAAGCTGGAGCTATAAAAGAGATTTAAAATGCACTCATGACAATTTTGTAAAATTCATCCAGAATCATCAGCCTAAAATTGAAATAACTCATATAACCTCACAAATACTTGATTTATTTCTTGTCCAATTTGATT
>CAZGCG010000360.1:0-3723 GCA_964524205.1 uncultured Sphingobacterium sp.
CCTGGTTCAGAGGACTTATTAAGGGGGCTCAGATCAAATAATACTCCGGTAATCGGAATTACCGGCCCACCCGGTGCAGGGAAAAGCACGCTGGTTAATGCGATGATTAATCAGCTGAGTGCTCAGGGTAAACAAGTTGCAGTTCTTGCCATTGATCCCACATCCCCATTTAATCTGGGATCTCTTCTTGGAGATCGTGTCAGAATGGCAGAGCAATTCAACAAGCCGAATGTTTATATACGCTCGCTGGCAACCAGGGGCTCATTAGGGGGCTTGTCGGGCAAAACAATTGAAATGTGTGATGTTCTCAAGTCTGCTGGTTTTGATTATATTCTGGTTGAAACAGTCGGGGTTGGTCAGTCGGAAGTTGAAATTGCCGGACTTGCAGATACCAGTGTGGTGGTGCTGGTTCCTGAGTCGGGTGATGAGATTCAGAATATGAAATCCGGATTAATGGAGATAGCCGATATTTTCGTTGTGAACAAATCGGACAGGGAAGGAGCTGATACTTTTGCCAATAATCTCAAGAAGCTTGTTCATCAAAGACCCCAGCCTATTCCGGTTATCAATACTGTTGCTGATAGATCTATTGGAATTTCAGAGCTGATAAAAGCTATTGAAAATCAGTCGATTAAAGAAAAAACAAGGCGTATATTTTTACTGGCCGAAAAAGCCTGGAAATTAATTCAGCATCACAAAATGAAGAATTTGAATAAAAATCAGCTTCAGCAGGATATTGTTAAGGCATCAGCCGATCCTGATTTCAATCTCTATAAGTTTATAGATACTCTTCTGGTAGAACCTAAGAATTCATAATTGCTTCTATTTCTTCAGCCTCGACAGGTATATCATCCATAAGGTCGATATTGCCATTTTTGGTTATCAGAATATTATTTTCAATCCGTATTCCGAGACCTTCCTTTGGAATATAAATTCCTGGCTCACATGTCAGAAGATTTCCGGCTTCAAAAGGTTTATACCTGCTGGCAAAATCATGCACATCCAAACCAAGGTGGTGGGAAGTGCCGTGCATAAAATACTTTTTATAAAGCGGGGCTTTAGAATCCTGTTTAGCTATATCTTGTTTATCGAGTAAACCAAGCCCAATCAGTTCAAATTCAACTATTTTACCAACTTCAGCATGATAGTCATTCCATATCGTTCCCGGAAGAAGCATTTTTCTGGCCTCTTTCATAATCCGTAAAACGGCATTATACACATCTTTCTGGCGTTTTGTGAAACGTCCGCTGACAGGTACTGAACGGCTCATGTCGGCATTATAATTAGCATATTCTGCCCCAAAGTCAAACAGGATCACATCACCATCTTTGCAGATCTGGTTGTTATCATTGTAATGCAGGATATTGGCATTTTTACCAGAGGCAATGATTGGATTATATGCATGACCAGTTGCTCTTTGCCGAATAAATTCATGGATAATTTCAGCTTCAATCTCATATTCTGCTACTCCTGGTTTTATAAATTTCAGGATTCTGACAAAGGCATCCCGGGTAATTTCACAAGCTTTTTTTGTCAGTTCAATCTCAATTTCTGACTTTACAGGGCGGAGCTCGCGCATAATCAATGCAGCCCGCTTATAATTATGTAATGGATAAAGGTTTTTTATTTTTTCGATAAACCGGATATCCCGATAAGGAACCTTATGGGCATAACGATCATTCTCATTGGTGTTGAGATAAATGCTTTCTGCATAACTTATTATTGCTGGAAGGATATTCCAAAATTCGTCAAGCCAGTATATAGTATCGATACCTGAAACATTTTTTGCTTCCTGAATCGTCAATTTATGACCTTCCCAGACAGCGATGTGTTCATTTGTCTGTCTTAAAAACAGGACTTCTCTGTATAATGGATTAGGACAGTCGGGAAATAAAAATAAAATTGTTTCTTCCTGATCTATTCCACTCAGGTAAAGAAGATCTGCATTTTGTTTGAATAAATGAGTTTGATCGCCGCTTCGTGGAAATTCATCATTAGATTGAAATATGGCTATAGAGTTCGCAGAGAGTCTTTTTGTAAAATTTTGACGATTTTTTTCGAAGAGTTTTCTGTCAACGAGAGGGTATTTCATGTTAAAAGAATATAATTTTGTATGCGATAAAACGATTTAGGATGTAATTTTTATCAAAGAAAATGATTGGAACAGTATTTGATTATTTGCACAAGTCAAACTTATGACTATTTTTGTGTAAATTACACTAATGAAATTTGTTAACCTTTAAAAAAACGATTATGAATTATTCTACATTAAAGAAAGCCCTTGTGTTTTCATTAGTAGCAGCGTTAGGCCTCAGTGAGGTTTCTTTCGCACAAGATGCTACTAGCTCCTCTGCCAAGGTATTTGGTGGGAGAGGCCAGTATAGAACCTGGAATTTAGGTATCAATGCCGGAGTATTAGCACCAGTTGTTATAATTGGTGGAACTAATGACTTTTCTAAATGGAGTCCATCTTTAGGATATGGAGTTACATTAAGAAAAGCAGTAGATCATATCTTCGGAATTCAATTTGCTTACCAAGGTGGAGAGCTTAGCTATGACAATGATGGTGCTACTGTTAACCTTGGATTGGGTCCACGTACTGATGGAGTTACACAAATCAGCCATGCATTAGACCTTACAGGTATTGCTAACGTAGGTTCAATTGATTTCCTTAAAAGAGAAAATGCTGTTAACTTCAACGTAAAAGCGGGTCTTGGTTTTGCCGCTTATCACTGGAAAGAAATTAACCCTAATGCAACTCCTGCAAAAGGAACTTATGGTCCTAACAGAGATCGTAACAACATCCGTAACGCATATGTTCCGGTTGGTGCTGGTATCAAATTCAAAGTTTCTGAGCGTGTTAATTTCGATCTTGCTTACACCATGAACTTCCTTGATGCTGATGATCTTGATGGTACAAAAGGAAAAGGTTTCACTAAAGATAAATGGTCTTATACCTCAGCTGGTGTTGAATTCTCTTTAGGATCAACTGCTAAGCCGAACTTAGACTGGGTTAATCCACTTGCATTAATGTATGATGAATTAAAAGATCCTACATTACGTCAGGAAGTTGAGGCATTAAAAGGTCGTGTAAGTGCTCTTGAAGCTGCTGATCTGTTAAAAGATTCTGATGGTGACGGTGTTGCTGATAAATTAGACAAATGTCCTAACACTGAAGCTGGAATTAAAGTTGATGGTTCTGGATGTCCTTTAGATGTTGATGCTGATGGTATTCCTGATTCAAAAGATGCTTGTCCTACTGTTAAAGGTATCGCAAGATTGAACGGATGTCCTGAGTTTGCAGCATCAGGTCCTGTTGTTCCTATCCAGTTTGAGTTTAACTCTTCTGTATTAAGAACTTCAGCTTATTCAGTTCTTGATGGTTTAGCTTCTTCATTGAAAGCTAATACTTCTGCAGTTGTTCAATTAGACGGTCACGCTTCTGCTGAAGGTACTGAAGAATATAACATGACTTTATCAAGAGACAGAGCTAATTCAGTTAAAACTTACCTGGTTAACGCTGGTATTGCTTCTAACAGAATTGCAACAACTGCTTATGGCGAAAGCCGTCCGGTTGCATCTAATGCAACTGAAGCAGGACGTTCCCAAAATCGTCGTGTTGAGATCAAACAACAATAAACAATACTGTATATAAGCAGATTGTAAAAAAAGAATCCCGTACCGAATATTTCGGTACGGGATTCTTTTTTTTATTTAATATTT
>CAZGCG010000361.1:0-3722 GCA_964524205.1 uncultured Sphingobacterium sp.
GTAGCCCGTAGGGGAATCGAACCCCTGTTTCCAGAATGAAAATCTGGCGTCCTCACCCCTAGACGAACGGGCCTTTTAAGCTTAAAGCTTATTAGGTAAAAGGTAAAAGCTACCATAATTGCTTCTTACATGCTTCTGCTTTCAGCTTTACGCTTTTTGCTTTCAGCTTTATCCTACCTGGGTAGCGGGAGCCAGACTCGAACTGACGACCTTCGGGTTATGAGCCCGACGAGCTACCAACTGCTCCATCCCGCACTGTATCATAATTTTAACGGGTTATGAACCCGGTAGCCGAAGCCACATTTAATACAATTTTAAGCTTAAAGAATGTCTCTGTGTTGCTTTTAAATTGGACTGCAAAGATATATTTCGTTTCTTTGCAGTCCAAATAAATTTTAAAATAAATTTTACATGTCTCATAAAGCCGGATTTGTTAGTCTGATAGGGAAACCAAACGTTGGGAAATCAACCCTGATGAATGCTCTGGTAGGAGAAAAACTGTCAATAGTGACTCCTAAGGCACAAACTACGCGGCACCGGATTCTTGGCATCGTGAACGAGCCTGAGTATCAGATTGTTTTTTCGGACACCCCCGGAGTGATCAAACCGGTGTACGGAATGCAGGAATCCATGATGAGTTTTGTAAATGGCTCTCTTGTCGACGCAGATATCGTCTTATTTGTCACTGATATCAATGAAAAATATGATGAAGCTGATGTAATTGAAAAATTAACCAAGACCAGCTCACCTATTGCCGTGGTTATCAATAAGATCGATAAATCAAGCGAGGAATTGGTTAAGGAAAAAATTGTTTACTGGCAGGAAAAATTGAATCCGAAAGCGATTTTTGCAGTTTCGGCACTTCATGATCATAATGTGCCTGCGGTCATGCAATTCATTCTTGATAATCTGCCTGAGCATCCGGCTTATTATGATAAAGATACCCTGACCGATAAGAATGAACGCTTTTTTGTTTCGGAAATCATCCGCGAGAAAGTATTCAAACTATACGATAAAGAGATCCCTTACAGTACAGAAGTGATCATCACCGCTTTTAAGGATGAACCTAAGATTGTCCGCATCAGCTCTGAGATCATTGTGGAACGTGATTCACAAAAGAACATCATCATCGGTAAAGCAGGTGAAATGCTGAAAAAGGTTGGAACCTATGCCCGTAAAGACATGGAAGAATTCCTGCAGAAAAAAGTGTTCCTTGAAATGTTCGTGAAAGTTATCCCCGATTGGAGAAACAGGAAGAATTATTTGAAATCGTTTGGATACGAGGATTAGAACAAGGAACAAAGAGCAAAGAACAAGGATGGATTCCGGTTCATTTTGAATTAATATTAAAAATAAAATACAGGATTAAGGCATAAGATATGAGACTTTTTTAGTCTTTGTTCTTTGCTCTTTGTTCTTTTATCATATCATAATGAGTAACATAGTAGCAATCGTAGGCCGCCCCAATGTAGGGAAATCTACATTATATAACAGATTAACCGAAACGCGTAAGGCAATTGTGGATGACTTCAGTGGAGTAACCCGCGACAGGCATTACGGTGTGGCTGAGTGGACCGATAAGCATTTTACAGTAATTGATACCGGCGGTTACGTGGCGCACTCTGACGACGTGTTTGAGGCCGCTATTCGTGAGCAGGTGGTGATCGCTATTGAAGAGGCAACTGTCATCCTTTTTATGGTTGATGTGGTTACCGGGGTGACCGATCTTGACGATGATATCGCCAAACTACTTCGACGCAGTAAGAAACCGGTTTTCGTAGTGGTGAATAAGGTAGATAATAATCAGCGCCTAACGGATGCAAGTATTTTCTATAGCCTCGGATTGGGTGAAATATATCCGCTCTCTTCCATGTCGGGCTCAGGTACCGGTGAACTTCTTGATGAAGTGATCAAACATTTTGAAGAAGAAGCCGAAGAAGAAAACCAGCTTCCAAAATATGCGATTGTTGGCCGCCCTAATGTTGGTAAATCTTCCCTGATCAATGCCCTGATCGGTAAAGAAAGAAATATTGTTACCCCTATTGCAGGTACAACCCGCGATTCGATACATATCCATTACAATCAGTTCGGGCACGAATTCATGCTGATCGATACTGCCGGCTTACGTAAGAAAACAAAAGTTAAGGAGAACATAGAATTCTACTCGGTGATGCGTACAATCAAAGCACTGGAGGAAGCCGATGTGATCATTCTGATGATCGATGCAGTTGAAGGCATTGAATCACAGGATATCAATATCTTCCACCTGGCCGAGAAAAACAAAAAGGGTGTTGTAATTCTGGTTAACAAATGGGATCTGATCGAGAAAAATACGAAAACCACAGGGGTATTTGAAGAACAGATCTATGATAAGATCGCTCCCTTTACCGATGTGCCGATCGTATTCACATCAGTAGTAGAAAAGCAGAGGATCTATAAATCCCTTGAGGCTGCTTCAAAGGTTTATGAAAATAAGCTTAAAAAGATCCCTACCTCAAAACTGAATGATGTGATGTTACCAATCATTGAAAACTTCCCGCCACCGGCTGTAAAAGGGAAATATGTCAAGATCAAATATGTAACCCAGATCAATGCGAGTTCCCCAATGTTTGCATTCTTTTGTAACTTGCCACAATATATTAAGGAACCTTACAAACGTTTTATTGAAAACAAACTTCGTGAGCATTTTGATTTTACCGGAGTTCCAATTCAGATTTTCTTTAGACAGAAATAATTATTCAAAAAATTAAGATATTTAACCATGAGAAAATTATTCTTTACAATTCTTGCAGCAAGTTTTTTTGCAGTTTCATGCAATAGCGGTGCTGATCAGGCAGAAAAAGCAAAACAGGATTCACTTGCCGAAGTGGCTGCAGCCGATTCTATGCTTAATGCTGCAATGGAAACCGACTCACTGAGTATGGACACAGTTACAGTTGATTCAATTCAATAGCTCATTACAAGGGAAGGATCTTTCAAAACTTCCAGCGACCGGCTGATAGCCTGGTCTCCGGAATTCAGCACTTTGTAGAATCCTTCATCCCCAAAATGATATCGGGCTAAGAGGGCTCTTAGTTGGGTTTCGATTTCCTTTCTGGATGAAGTGATCTGAGTTTCTCCTGCCTTAATGTTTCGTTTGGCAGCCATCTGGCTTAGTTTTTTGATATCCTGATCACTCAGCCTGAAATTCTTAATCAGCTCTTCTGTTGATTGGTAAACCTGATTTTGTTTGAGCAGATGGTTATACAAAACATCATTCAATATCCCTTTTGCTGAAAGCTCGTAATAAAGATCTGTGTATCCTGTGGTATCTACCGGAATGTAAATGTCGGGCATAATGCCGCCCCCGCCATATAATACTTTACCCGATTTTGTAGTGTATGTCTTGCTCTTGTTATAGAGTGAGTCGCCAAGGGTTTTTCCATCCGAACTTAATTCCCCATTTCGGTAACGGTCTTTTACCTCGCTGTAATAGGCATCATTACCCTTTTTATACGACTTCTGAATAGACCTGCCGGATGCGGTATAGTACCTTGCAATCGTCAGGTTTAATGCAGAACCATCTCCAAAATCAAATTGCTCCTGAACAAGGCCCTTTCCGAAAGAACGTCTTCCAATGATCGTTCCGCGCTCAAGATCCTGCACCGCTCCTGCAATGATCTCACTCGCCGAAGCAGTATTCTCATCAATCAGCACCACCAGTTTACCATTTTCAAAATCGC
>CAZGCG010000362.1:0-3717 GCA_964524205.1 uncultured Sphingobacterium sp.
TTGGTATTTATTGGCAATGATGAAAATTGGGGTAGTGATGGGAATGGGGAATAGGGAATGGGGAATCCGTCATTCGTAATTGATATTTCGTAATTAATAAACAAAAAGGCTCAAACACATAATTGCGTTTGAGCCTTTTACCATATATCAGAATTACGTTATACTTCTTCCTGCTTAATTAATTTAGCAGTGAAATAATCGCGGTTCATTCTTGCGATATTTGTTATAGAAATTTCTTTCGGGCATTCAGCTTCACAGGCACCTGTATTGGTGCAACTTCCAAAACCTTCGGCATCCATTTGTGCAACCATGGCCTGAACTCTGCGATAACGCTCTGGTTGACCTTGTGGCAGCAAAGCTAACTGTGAAACTTTTGCTGAAACGAAAAGCATTGCAGAAGCATTTTTACAAGCTGCCACACAGGCTCCACATCCAATACAGGTTGCAGAGTTAAATGCCTCATCAGCAATAACCTTAGGAATTGGGATCGCATTCGCATCAGGAACGCCACCTGTATTTACTGAAACGAATCCGCCTGCAGCCTGAATACGATCAAAAGCACCACGATCTACTGCCAGATCCCTGATTACAGGAAATGCTTCAGCACGCCATGGCTCAATTACAACCGTATCATTATCATTGAAAGAACGCATATGTAACTGACAGGTAGTAATACCATGCTTCGGACCATGTGGTCTGCCATTGATATGAAGTGAACAAGCTCCGCAAATACCTTCGCGGCAATCATGGTCAAAATGAATCGGATCATCGCCTTTCTTGGTCAGGTCTTCATTGACAACGTCAAGCATTTCCAGGAATGACATATCCGGAGATACATGATCAGCCTGATAAGTAACGAATTTCCCCTTAGTATCGGCATTTTTCTGACGCCAAACCTTTAACGTCAAATTCATATTTTTACTCATTCTTATTGAGATTTGAGATGTGAGACATTAGATATGAGAAATAAATCTGTACCTCTTGTCTCAATCTTGGTTTTTATTATTGAGATTGATTGAAATTCAAGACGATCCTGTCTCAAATCTCATATCTGATATCTCCTGTCTTATTTATAACTTCTCTGTGATAATTTAACATTCTCGAAAACCAGTTCTTCCTTATGCAAAACCTCTGGCTGGTTATCACCTTTATATTCCCATGCAGCTGCATAAGCATAATTTTCGTCATCACGTAATGCCTCGCCTTCTTCAGTTTGACTTTCTAAACGGAAATGACCGCCACAAGATTCTTTTCTATCTAATGCATCATCAATCATTAGCTCTCCCAGTTCAAGAAAATCGGCCACGCGGCCTGCATTCTCAAGACTTTGATTGAACTCATTATTTGAACCTGAAACCCTAGCATTTTTCCAGAAATCTTCACGAAGCTCACGGATCATGCCTTTTGCCTTGATCAGACCCTCTTCAGTACGGGCCATTCCGCAGTATTCCCACATGATATGACCTAATTCACGGTGATACTCGTTTACTGTTTTGGTTCCTTTTAATGATAATAACTGATTTACCCTATCAACAACGTTCTTTTTTGCCTCTTCAAATGAAGGATGCTTTAGATCAACCGCTTTCGGGCCGATAGTAGCTAAATAATCACCCAAAGTATATGGAATCACAAAATATCCATCAGCAAGTCCCTGCATCAGTGCAGATGCTCCCAAACGGTTCGCACCATGATCTGAGAAATTTGCCTCTCCCAGACAATAAAGTCCTTTTACAGTAGTCTGAAGATTATAATCAACCCAAAGACCTCCCATAGTATAATGCACTGCAGGATAGATCCGCATCGGCTGCTTGTATGGATTCTCATCAGTAATCTGCTGGTACATATCAAAGAGATTACCATATCTTGCACGTACTGCATCCTCTCCCAAACGTCCGATTGCCTCTGCAAAATCAAGGTAAACTGCAATACCGGAAGCACCAACACCACGACCTTCATCTACCATCTCTTTAGCATTACGGGATGCCACATCGCGTGGAACAAGATTACCAAAAGCAGGATATTTACGCTCCAGGAAATAATCGCGGTCCTCTTCTTTCAAATCGGTCACTTTTATTTCACCACTCCTTAGCTTTTGAGCTAATTCAGCAGTCTTAGGTGCCCAAACCCGTCCATCATTTCGCAATGATTCAGACATCAGGGTCAGTTTCGACTGATGATCTCCACTTACGGGAATACAGGTTGGGTGAATCTGAGTAAAACATGGGTTTGCAAAAAATGCACCACGCTTATGTGCTTTCCAGGCAGCGGTTACATTACAGCCCATTGCATTGGTCGAAAGGTAAAATACGTTACCATAACCACCTGTGCATAAAAGCACAGCATGAGCAGCATGAGTTTCAATTTCACCAGTGATCAGATCGCGGGTAACAATACCCTTAGCTTCGCCATCAATCTTTACCACATCCATCATTTCATGACGGGTAAACATCTTTACTTTTCCGAGGTTAATCTGGCGGTTCAATGCTGAATAAGCTCCCAGCAATAATTGTTGCCCGGTTTGACCTCTGGCATAGAATGTACGAGAAACCTGAGAACCACCAAATGAACGGTTATCCAGCAAACCCCCGTATTCTCTTGCAAAAGGAACACCCTGTGCCACACACTGATCAATAATATTGACAGAAACCTCTGCCAGACGGTAAACATTACCTTCACGGGCGCGGTAATCACCTCCCTTTATCGTATCATAGAACAAACGATGCACACTGTCACCATCATTCTGATAATTCTTTGCAGCATTAATACCACCCTGAGCAGCAATTGAGTGCGCCCTGCGTGGACTATCCTGATAGCAAAAAGCCTTCACGTTATAGCCAAGTGCAGCAAGTGATGCAGCTGCTGAAGCACCCGCTAAGCCAGTACCTACGACAATAACTGTATATTTCCTTTTATTTGCCGGATTAACCAGCTTAAGGTTGAATTTATGTTTAGACCATTTTTCGGCTAATGGGCCTTCTGGTATTTTAGCATCTAATTTCATCTCAGAAATTTATTTTAACCCCGGTTTCCCGGGTATTGTGTAATCCTATTTAAAGAAAAAATATAATGGCATTGCAGCGAAGGCAAGAGGAACCAAGACCCCAAATACCCAGACACCTATAAAGCGAACAAGCGGCAAATACCTGTTATTGTTCCAGCCAATAGTTTGGAAGGCACTTCTGAAGCCATGAATCAGGTGGAATGACAATGCGGCCATTGCAATTACATATAATAAAACATACCACCAGGTCTGAAATGCATTGTTTACAATCTTGTAAAGATCCTTAGAGATAACAATCTTTTTGCCAGCCTGCAAATCAGTTATCTCTGAATGCACAAGACGGTTCGAATCATAAGGTAATTCTGAAACCTGAATATCATTCGGGTTATCCAGACTGATCTCATACTTAGCATAAGGCAAGTCGGCATTATGGTATTTCCACCAGAAATCACCCATGTGAACCACAATGAAAACCAACAAAATAGTGCCTAGAATTCCCATATTACGTGAGGTCCACGGACTATTTTGATTCCCTGCCTGTACCGCATACGCGATTGGGCGAGCCTTTTTATTACCTAAGCTTATGATTAATGCATAAAGTGCATGGATAATAATTGAGGCATACAACAAATAAGAAACCACCTTGATTGGTGTAAAATGTGTCATGAAATAGGCGTAGGCATTAAAAGCCTGACCTGCATCATCTTTAAACAACT
>CAZGCG010000363.1:0-3704 GCA_964524205.1 uncultured Sphingobacterium sp.
TCCGGCTTTGTATATCGCCACCTTCCTAATCATCATTGCTGCACCGTGAACAAAACCAGTCAGACCAGTGTTATGATCATATTGACCCAGATCTTCCTCCATTTGTCCGATGCACCGGTTTCGACCAGTATTCATATTCATTTCAGTAAATCCGGCATATTGAATAATACCGGGTTCATCGAAATAGAGAATCTTCGGACTTATAGCTCCAACTTGCGGATTGGAATCTAAAACGGCAACCAGTTTTTCAATCAGATCCGCACTGAATTCAGTGTCATTATTTACAAGGAAGAGGTACTCAGCATTTGCTTCCCGGATACCTAAATTGTTTCCTCCTGCAAAACCAAGGTTTTTTTCGGATCGTATAAATCGGACTTCAGGGTAGGAGGATTGCCAGGACTTTATAAGATTCTCCTGACTTCCATTATCCACCACAATAATCTCTATAGCCGGATAGGTATTATGAGCCGTAACAGAATTTAAAAACAGCTCAGTCAGCAGTGGCTGGTTAAAATTTACAGTGATGATGGTAACCCTTTTCAATATGCCTGATAATTGGGATTAAAGTACTAAAAAAAATCATGACAAAGACTCGCAGGGTTTAAAATGCTGACAGGGTTCAATGCCCTGTTAGTATTTAGTGTACTGATTTACAATATATTAGTATATTTGAGATGTGTGATGTGAGATTTGAAATTTGAGACAGCATGAAGCTCTGATTATTGATTTTTCTGTATTGCTGGTTGCCGTTTGTTCATCGCAATCAAACTGATTTCATCATTGTATCTCAATTACATATAATTGCTTGGAACAATAATTGTTTAAGTCTGTAGAAATAAAAGGAAAGAAACTTTAAAAATCATACAACTTGGAAAATCGAATTAATAACGAAAAATTTTCAACTTCTAAGCTGGAATACCAAGGTGAATATCAAAAAATTCATCAGAAAATGGATGAGCTTGTATACATGCTCGCTGATGCCGAGCCAAATAATACCTTGTTGCAGGAATTACAGACCAAGTTCAATTCTGCCATTCGTGCTGCAGCAGACTCAACAGCCCTCGAACCTTATAAGAAGGTGAAAAACAACATTCTTAGTGAAGACGGAGATTCAGAGCTGGGACAGCTTTTAATGATGAATGATCTTGATAAATCTGCCCAGAAGAGATTAGCAACCTGGCAGATTATCGGTATTGTAGTCAGGGTGATTATTGGTTTGTTATTAGTCCTGTTGGGCTTTGGAATGATCATCATGCCGGCTCCTCCATACTTTGAGATGTTTACCTTATTTTATCTTAATCCTAATGACGGGGTTACCATCATGGATGTCATTTCACTGATCGTGGCTTTTATAGGTATTTATCTTTTAATTAGCACTTTAACAAAACGAAAATCGAGGCGATAAACCAATAGTATTTTAAAAGTCTACTGTAGAAAAATATCCCCAAACTGTAGAAAATTTTCTTATTTCGAGAAAAGTCAACCCCGCTGGTTTTGGGATAATTTAAAAGCATTAAAATTAAATTGGTATTCAGTGCGATTTGGTCATTTATTTTTAAAGAATAACAGAGATATTGGATTTATTGGTTCAATATTTGAATCTCAATAACAAAAAATAGAATTAAAGCGTAGTAAACAACCTGAATCTTGCAGGAGCAGGTCTTGAAACTATTTAAAATAAGATAAATGCTTAAAAATATTACTTCATCCTCTTTCAGGTTTTGGCTTAAGGCTGTTTTCATAGTGATTTCTATGGCATTTGTGCATTCTGCAAATGCTCAGCAGCCTATAAATGGTTTCCCATATACGGATAGCTTTAAATTTCCAACTTCGCCAGGAACCGTTTTCGGAGGTACGAATGGTAATAGTGTTACAGTGTATTCGGCGTTCTTAACTGCTAGTCCAACCGCTGTAGCAAGCTTTGGATCTGTTGGTGGACCTCCGAATGGAGCTGATCAAATAGGTACTGCAGACTCAGGCGGGGGTGGCTATTTGCGTTTAACACGTTCTGTTACAAACCAAACCGGATTTGCCAGGAATGAACGTACATTTCCATCAGCACAAGGTCTGAGTATTTCATTCGAATATTACACTTATGGTGGTACTGCTGATGGTATTGTTTTTTCCCTGTTCGATGGAGATGTTATAACTCGATCGGCAATTTCAACTACTGCTGTTGGAGGATACCCTGGCGGTGCATCCGGATTTCAAATAGGCCAATTTGGTGGTTCCATTGGTTATGCGCAGCGAGCTGATGGTCCAGTTAATACTGGAGGTCTTTCGAGAGGTTTCCTAGGTGTTGCTTTTGATGAATTTGGTAATTTCGGTATATCGGGAGGAGCTCAGGCTAGGCAGGGAGGTTATGCCGTATCACCTAATCGCGTAGCTAACTGGATAACACTTAGGGGTGATGGAGATGGAGGTGGTGCCTCTCAACCCGGTTTTGGTGCCGGCACAAACTATGAGTACTTAATTGGTGTGAACACAGCCAGTGGAACTGCTGTTTTTTCAAATGGTGCTACAGCTACAGTTGCTATGGGAGGTGGTGTATTCAATATCGCCGCTCCGGCAGCTCCGGCCTCGAGGACGGCTGGATTTGCGACTTCTGATGTTGGATATCGTAAAGCCAGAATTATTGTTGAATCTATTACTACAAGTCAATTCAGAGTAAATGTTTATGTAGATGCTAATACTAGTGGAACCGTGGTAACACGCCATGTCATACAGGATTTCATTTACAACTCCACAGCTCCTGCTCCTACTAATCTAAGTTATGCTTTCTCTTCATCTACCGGTGGTAGTGTGAACGTGCACGAAATTAGGGCTATTGATATTGCTGCTCCATTATCTACCCTACAGGTTCCGGTTGCAGCCTCTGCCACTACCTCTACCTTAGAGGATAATGCAGTAAACGTAGATCTTACTACTTTCGCTTATGACCAAAATGGAAACGATCAGTTAAACTGGGCCACAGGTTTGGATTTGGATCCTACCCAAGTGGGAGTGCAAGCATCAAGAACAATTCCGGGGCAAGGAACATTTACTTCCAATGCCAGTGGTACGGTAACCTTTACTCCGGTTGTGAATTATAATGGAACTGTAACTACTGATTATACCATCAGGGATTTCGGAAACGCAAGTCCGACTATTGCGGTTTCAACCAGTAACGCTGCAAGTTTAACAATTACGGTTACACCTGTCAATGATCCACCCGTCGGTGCTGATAGAACAATTACCATTAATGAAGATGCTCCTTACACTTTTCAGTTAACTGATTTTCTGATAACTGATAGCTTTGATAATCCTAGTCCTAATACTTTCTCCTCTGTTATTGTAAGCCCCATTAATCCAGCTTCGGGGACTCTAACCTTCGGGGGAGTACCGGTAGGTGTAAGTACTACAGTTTCAGCTGCAAGTATAACATCATTGATTTACACCCCTCCTACTAATGCCAGTGCTAGTCCGACGACCAGTTTTACATTTCAGGTACGTGATAATGGAGGAATCACCAATGGAGGTGTGGATCTTGATCAATCGCCAAATACGATGACGATGATTGTGTTGCCGGCTAATGATCCACCTGCAGGAATTAACAAATCGATTACAACCAATGAGGATGTGCCGTATACTTTTCAGGTAATTGATTTTGACTTCACTGATGCATTTGATAATCCTAGTCCAAATAGCTTATTATCCGTGATTGT
>CAZGCG010000364.1:0-1748 GCA_964524205.1 uncultured Sphingobacterium sp.
GGGGATCTTAGTTTGACATAAACATCCCCATTCTGGTTCACTGCAAGATGCCTGGCACCAACATAATTTCCTGAAGGCTGGTTATTCGGGCGACTCAGTTGTGTGCTTTTGGGAGCGCCTTTAATCTCGGCCGGTGCTGTTTGAGGGGCATTTGATTTCGCCAGCTGGTTTATCTGAAGGGCAACAACAGAACCTCCTCCAATGCTATCGACTACCACAAGAGCCTCAAATCCACCCGGCAGAATTAGTCCGCCATTATCCTTATCGGAGGCAGGCAATTTCTCCACCCCAGGTTTACAACTGACAATAATGAAAGAGTTGAGAATGATGCAAATAAAGCGGACAAATAGCTTTTCAGGGAGGCCATGTTTTTTCATGGAATTAAAATAGTTTTTTATTTCGAAAGTAGAAAGGATTTGGAGACGGGAAAGAGAATTAGCATCCCGATAGCTATCGGGAAGGGAAGGACTTACGAAATCACATAGGCGAGCGAAAAGTAGATTTCGTCAGTCACATCACATACTGTCATCCAGAGGAGCCGGATAGTTTTCTTAATTCACTAAGATCGTGCGGCGACGAAGGATCTCATTTCTATGAGCAGGATTTTTGCAGCAGTAGCAATTATTAGGGAATGGGAAATAGGGAATAGGAAATAGATATTAGGACTGATACTACTCATTTGACAGTCGCGATTAATTCCAGATAACAGACAACTGGTAACAGATAACTCTTCAAGAACCAAGAACCAGGGCAAATAATACTCAACCTCTACTACAACTGAATCAATTGATTTTTAATTGAATATAATACCAGTCCGGTTCTGGATTTCAGGTTTAACTTTTGAAAAAGAGATTCGCGGTAATTGTCTACGGTGCGTGGACTAACAAACATGCTATCGGCTATCTCTTTATAGGTTAATTCTGAACAACATAATTTCAGGAATTCAATTTCCCTCGCCGAAAGCAGTGGTGCATCTTTCTGATTTGCTATTGAGTGCAACAATTTTCCTGAAACCAGTTCATTGATATAAACACCCTTTGTATAAATTGTTTTAATTGCTTCGAGCACTTCCCTGGGTTTCGATTCTTTCAGTACATAACCACAAGCGCCACTCTTGATCATACCAATTACCGCTTTTTCTTCATCAAACATACTCAAGGCCAGTACTTTAATTTGGGGGTAGGTTTCCTTGAGCCAGGCAGTTGCCTTATAGCCATCCATCTCGGGCATATTAATATCCATTAAAATGATATCCGGTAGGAGTGAATTTGCTAGCATGTCCTGCATTTCTTTGCCATTTCCAGCACTAAAAATCACATTCAGCTCTTCAAATTCATTCATTAAAGCGGCAAGGCCATTTCTAAAAAGGGTGTGGTCGTCGACAATTGCGATGTTAATCTTTGCTTCTTTCACGGATAGGGAATTGTTACTGTTATGCTGGTTCCTTTGTTTAGTTTGGATTCTATGATCGCCTCCCCACCGAGAAGGCTTGCACGTTTTTGGATATTAGTTAAACCCATTCCCATTTGATCAGGCCGGGGTTTATCGGGGTCGAATCCAATACCATTGTCGCTTATGCACAGGCATTTTATTCCCTCCGAATGCTCCAAAGTGATAGTAAGCTGAGTTGCCATTGCATGTTTAATAATATTATTCAGGATCTCCTGAAGGATTCTGAAAATGATCAGATCCTTGTCGGGATTTGATGCCGGCAGTTCATCTTCACAAAGGTAAATGACTTTGTACTT
>CAZGCG010000364.1:1848-3702 GCA_964524205.1 uncultured Sphingobacterium sp.
TCCTTTATTTCCTGTTCAGCTTTTACAATCTCAGCTTCAAACCTTTCGCGCATCTGGTCCTTCTCTCTGGCATGCTGCTTACGGCGCTGATTGTAGAGCATAATGTAGATTACGACAAACGTTGGCGCGAGCGCAAAGATGAACGTGCTAATGATGACCAGATTTCTTATTTCGTTGTCGGCCATTTTCTGAGTATAAATGAATAAGACCAACAAGCGTATAACAGTACATTGAGTACATTATAGATATATCTGAGGTATGGCGTCGGACTGGCCACGAAATCTCTTATTTTTTCATAGTACAAATTGGTGATTATGGAACCAAAATAAAAGAACAGTACACCTGCTACCCACCAGAAACCAGGATCATAGGCTAAATTAATATCCCGCTCATCTTTTAAAAGCAGGTAGAAATAATAATAGCTGTAAACTATGAAAAGTACAGACATTACAATGGTTGTAGTGGCATGCTTTTTAAAGATTCCATGTCCAATTTGATCAGTTATGTACAGTATGCTGAGTAAAGCGAGCCCTATTAAAATAACAGGGCCGCTTTTTAAATGAACTTTGAATAAGGAAGCAAACATGGCTGAAATAAAACCGGCCTGGAAGATCAGCAGAATATTATACACCCATACATTAGGCTTAACATTTTCGGGATCTGCGAGGTATTGTCCTTTAATGTAGATACCCAATGTTTCTGAAAGACAGGTGATCAGCAGGAAAAGGATCATTCCTCTCCATACCGGACTCTTATCCCTGATCAGGCAGATGCATGCAATAATGAAACAAATCCATTCTGCAGTAGTATTGATGGTCAGGTACTTTAACATTAGATTATCTTACTGGTATTAACAATTGATTCTATTCCCAGGTTGAGCCATGACACATAACAGGACACTCTTCACCGTTGTCATTCACATCCAGGATTTTTGCCTTGTTATCATTATAGCATTTATAATAATCTGAACGTTTTGTTCCATTATCGCGGGTGGTTACCATCACAATGGCAGAATTACCGTTGTCTTTTTTAGCAAAATAAATACGGATACCATCACCTTTTGCACCTTTTCTTACAGCCGCATCAAGCTCAGCCTTCCAATAGTGAATTAATCGGGTGGAATACCATAGGTTCCTGATATTGATAGAATCTTTGCGGAATTGATTTACCCATCTCTTACCCTGTACACAGGAAATACTATTTAGGGTTTTATTACATGGGATTTCTGTACAATCAGCCGCAGATGCAGCTGCAATTCCTGACAATGGTGCATCATGCATTATATCACCAGCTTCCACACGACCAGCTGTTTTAAAAAATGATGATTTGAGTTCAAAATAATCCTGATGAATTTTTGAGGTCGTACCATCAGTGTTTTTTACTGTGGTGTCTTTTGTCGCAACCATTACAATGGCATTCTTGTCATTTTTCTTAGCGAAATATATACGAAATCCGTCCACGTTTTCCAGTGGCAAAATATGGGATAAACTGTCAATGTATGCTTTACTAAACCAGAGGCTGGTACGAGCATGTGAACTAACAGGATTCTTCCTGAACTCTTTAACCATGCTTGTTGCCTCTGTAAAAGTGTAACCATTAAGTGTTAGCGAATCAGCAGGTGCAAGCATGGGTTCATTCTCTGCTGCGGATTTGTTTTTGTCGCCGGGAGCCGGGCTTCCGCAGGATGCGATGATTAAAAGAATCAACGTGATGTAGGTGAAATTTTTCATGTCATATAGGTTTTGGTTTTTAAATATAATGAATAATGAAGTGGAATTACAAAGTCTAAGTTGCGGACAATCAAGTGAATATAGCTGTTGAAATTACCCCAAATCATACCGTAAAAACACCCTG
>CAZGCG010000365.1:0-3671 GCA_964524205.1 uncultured Sphingobacterium sp.
ACTGAAATATCATACACAAATTATAATTCAATGAGCGATAAGGCTTTAGCCGGACAGATTGCTGCATTTGTAAAGCACCATCGCCTGGAACAGAATAAATCGCAGGAGCAGTTGGCCAATGCAGCCGGTATCAGTCGTTCGACCCTGAGTCTGCTGGAACGCGGAGAAACCGTTACCCTCGCTACCCTGATCCAGGTTTTGAGGGTATTGGACTTATTGCATATCATGGAAGTGTTTACAGTTCAGCAGAGTATTAGTCCGCTGGCACTTGCAAAAATGGAACGGAATAAACGTAAACGTGCAGGTGGAAGAAAACTGAACCCTTAACCTGCAGAGTAATGAATGTAGCAGAAGTAAAAATCTGGAATGAACTGGTTGGGGCAGTTGCCTGGGATGAAAGAACAGGGCTTGCGAGTTTTGAGTATGAACCTAAATTCAAAAAGCTGGGCTGGGAACTGGCTCCACTAAAAATGCCACTTAATTCAGGCAGAAATGTGATCAGCTTTCCTGAATTGCGCCGGAATAAAAATACTGAACACGATACTTTCAAAGGCCTGCCCGGCTTACTGGCTGATGTATTGCCTGATAAATACGGAAATCAGCTCATTAACCTCTGGCTCGCACAGCAAGGACGGCCTCAGGACAGTATGAATCCTGTCGAAATGCTTTGCTTTATTGGCAGCAGAGGCATGGGTGCATTGGAGTTTGAACCGACCAGCCTGAAAGAAAACGTCAGAACCTTTTCGATCGAAATAAATAATCTGGTGGATATCGCCCAGAAAATGCTCTACAGCAGGGAGTCCTTCGCGACAAATCTGCAAAAGGATGAGGAAAAAGCGGTGCTGGAGATCCTGAAAATTGGCACTTCGGCCGGTGGTGCCCGGCCCAAAGCGGTTATTGCCTATAATGAAAAAACAGGAGAGGTAAAATCAGGGCAAACGAGGGCCCCGCAGGGATTTGAACATTGGCTGATCAAACTGGATGGGGTGAGTGATGTGCAATTGGGAGCAACAAAAGGATACGGCCGCGTGGAAATGGCATATTATAATATGGCCATGGCCTGCGGCATTGATATGATGCCTTCTATGCTTTTGGAAGAAAACGAGCGGGCACATTTCATGACCAAACGCTTTGACCGGGAAGGCGGAGAAACAAAACATCATATTCAAACTTTTTGTGCACTGAAACATTTTGATTTTAATCTGGTCAGCAGCTTTAGTTATGAGCAATTATTCCAAACCATGCGCGAGCTGAAACTGGATTATCAGGCAATGGAGCAACTATTCAGAAGAATGGTATTTAATGTACTCGCCCGGAATTGCGATGACCATACAAAGAACTTTGCTTTCAGACTAAAAAAAGAAGGTAAATGGGAACTGGCTCCTGCATATGATATTTGCCATGCCTACCGTCCGGGAAGCGACTGGGTGAGTCAGCATGCCCTGAGCATCAATAATAAACGGAAAGATATTTTAAAAGAAGACCTTCTGCTCATTGGCGAATCGATTAAATGCAAAAAATCTGCCCATATTATTGAAGAAATAAGTGAAACTGTGAGCCGATGGAGGGAATTTGCGAATGCGGTGGATGTGAATAAGGGTCTGGTGGATGCAATTGGGAAAACCTTGTTAAGTTTTTAGTTGTCTGTTGCCAGAGATTGAAAAATCATACTAATCAAAAAAATCACAGTTCAGACAACAAATTGCCGCGCTAATTGTCTGAACTGTGATTTATATGATTGAAATGATTAGTATGATAAAATCTTCTTTATTAAAAAATTATTGTCCAGACTATATCCTCTTGAAAAATCATCACAATCACATTAATCAAAAGAATCACAGTTCAGACAACAAATGACCGGGCCATTTACCATCTCCATTGTCACCTGTCAATTGTAAACTGTCAACTGTCAATTGTCAATTGCTAAACCTTAACCCTCTTCCATTTCCCCCTTTTAAACAAAACATAGCCCGCAATGGTAATCGCAATTTCTGTAACCGGAATCGCTATAAAAACGCCCACCGGTCCCAATTCGAAATATTTGGCCAATAAATAAGCCAGCGGGATTTGGAAAAACCAGAAGCCGAAGAGGTTTAACCAGGTTGGGGTCCAGGTATCTCCTGCCCCATTAAAGGCATTAATCAGAACCATACCTACGCCGTAAAATATATATCCGGCACCAATAATTCGCAAGGCTTGTACCGCAACATCCTGAACACCCGGATCATTGGTAAAAAATGACACCATAATCCTTGCCCCCGGAACCGAAATAACAGTAATGAGAATCATAAAGATCACATTGTACTTGGCTGTTTTGATGACCGAAAGCTCGGCACGCTCGATCTGTTTGGCCCCAAGATTCTGTCCGACTAGTGTTGATGCAGCATTACTCAGTCCCCAGGCCGGAAGCATAAAGAACATGAACAAGCGCAAGGCGGTCTGATAACCAGCTGAACCCTCATCTCCTCCGGTGGTTGCAACCAATTGTGCAAGGAAAATCCAGCTGCAGGATGCAATTACAAACTGCAGAACTCCCGGACCAGAGATCTTCAAAAGGGCGACAATCTGCTCCCATTGTGGCTTCAGATAGGCTAGTTTCATTTTCAGGTATCCGCTGCCATCAAACAGATAGTAAAGCTGGTAGCAAACCCCCAAACCACGTCCCATCGTAGTTGCCATGGCAGCTCCGGTAAGTCCGAAAGCCGGTACCGGACCGAAACCATTGATAAAAATCGGACATAATATAATATTTGCAACGTTTGCAAGCCAGAGACTTTTCATTGCTATGGCTGCATTTCCGGCCCCTCTGAAAATACCATTAATCAGGAATAAGAGCATAATGAAAATACTACTGCCCATCATGATCCGGGTGAAGGCAGTTCCATGAGCTGCCGATTCTGCAGAGGCACCCATCAGCATCAGGATATCGGTGGCATAGATAAATCCGGGGATACTGATGATTGTATTGATCAGAATTGCAATCAGTATCGCCTGCATCCCAGCTTTGGAAGCTGCTTTTGGATCTTTTTCACCGATACGCCTTGCGACCACAGCGGTTGCAGCCATACTGATGCCGATCGCGATCGAATAAATGATAGTTAGTACCGATTCTGTCAGACCAACAGTCTGGATAGCATAACTGCTGTTTTCGAGGTGACCCACAAAATAGAGATCAACCAGGGCAAAGACAGATTCCATGATCATTTCGAGCACCATTGGAATGGCGAGCAAAAGAACTGATAATCGAATGCTTCCCTGGGTATAATCGCGCTCTTCTCCTTTGAGCGATTGTTTTATAATAGATAATATAGCCGGAATCTTACCGGAATTTTGTACGGTTTCAGACATGATAAAAGAATGATGATTTAAATAAGATATAAGCAGATAAAATCTGCGAAATTATTTTTTGTGGAAGGGGAACCCTAGCGTATACGAAGGGTAGCTACTACTATCATCTTATTGGCGTTGAAATTGAGAAACAAATATATTATTTTTTTAAATTATTTTAAGCGATGGGAAATTTAATTCAGAGAAATGATGATTTTATTCTTCGACCCCGAAGGTGGTCGCATGTTTATAGAAAAACCGGAAATCTATTTTTACGACCCTGAAGGTGTCGTATTTGGAATTTAGATACATGCCACCAACGTCGGGGTCGGTATTTCCGGGCC
>CAZGCG010000366.1:0-3620 GCA_964524205.1 uncultured Sphingobacterium sp.
CAAACAGAAATAAAGTAATCAGCCTTAAGGAAGGTTTAACCGAGATTATTTATGGCGCAGCTACAGGTGGTTACATCAACTCACCGGTACAGTTCAAATTGATCCCCGGAGAGCCTTATGGCAATATTTATGGTTCTTATTATCTTCGTTCTTATGGAACTGATGTAGAAGATCCAAACCGTACGGATAAATCAAAACCCCTGTTGATTGGAGCTAATGGATTCCCAATTTCATCACTAACCCGGAGAAAATTATTAGGAAATTCACAACCCGACTGGATTGGTGGATTATCAAATAACTTCACTTATAAACGCGTAAGTTTATCAACACTGATTGATGCACGCTGGGGTTTTGAAAAATTCAACAGATTGGAAAACTTTAATTCAGCATTTGGTATTGCAGATTATACTGCTAATCGCAGAAGCTATTACACTTTCCCTGGAAATCTTGCGGATGGTACTCCAAATACAAAACAAGTATGGTTAGGCCAGGCAGTAGGTCCTGATGGAGTGAATTATGGTGAAGGATATTACAGACTCTATCACAGATCTCTTTCTGAGCCATTTGTTCAGGATGCCTCGTGGATTCGTTTACGTACCGCTAGTCTTTCTTACTCCTTACCATCAAAATGGTTGCCTAAAAAAGCAATTCGTAATGCATCGGTGGCAGTGACAGGGAACAACCTGTTTTTGCGTACCGATTATTACGGACTTGATCCGGAATCCTTATCTGCGGATAGCGGTAGCAACGTAGATGGTTCTGCCGGTATGACTTACCCTGCTGCAAGAACATTCCTATTTTCACTTAATGTTGGCTTTTAAAGAATATGAAAATGCATAAATTAAATAAATATACCCTGATCATCTTAGCCACATCCGTATTAGCCTTAAATGGCTGCGGAAAGGAGTATTTTGATGAGCTTAGTACCAATCCCAATCAGGTAACTATTGCCACACTCCCGGCTCTTCTGGCTACTTCTACGAGTAAGGCCGGAATCAATTCCTATACGGTTGCAAGCAACATATCGTCTTATGTACAGTATACCGCCAATCCTACCGCTGCCGCTGCAAGCGATATCTTTGAAACCATTGATCATACCAGCATGTGGGATAATCTTTATTTCGCAATGGCTGATGTCAATCAGATGAAGAAACTTGCTGTCAGCCAAAGCTCCAGTGAATACCTTGGTGTTGCCAATGTTTTACTTGCCTATAACCTGATGCTCGTCAATGACCTTTGGGGAGCAGCTCCTTATTCCGAGGCATTTAATCCTAGTAATTTCACACCAAAATATGATACTGATCAGGCTGTTTACGCTGCAACTGTATCACTTATTGACGAGGCGATTACTGAACTGGCCAAAACTACCGCAACTGTTAAATTAGCCGCTGCAAGTGACCTGATCCATGCTGGAGATCGTGCTAAATGGTTGAAAACAGCCTATGCGCTTAAAGCCCGTCTTTTGATCAAAGCAAGTAAGACCACCACTTTTAATGCGGCAGCTGTTTTAACCGCTGTTGGTAATTCGTACACCGGGAATACCGATGATGCAGGCATGGCTACCTTTGTATTGCGAAATAACTGGGCAACTGTTTCCAGAAATAACGCTGCATTGAGCCTAGGAGGATGGTTATCAGAACAATTTATTGATCACCTGAACGGTAAAACCTATGGTCTTTTAGATCCAAGGATCAAGAAAATTACTGATGTGACTGTTGTTCCGGGAAACCCGACCTATCCTGCCTATATTGGTACAGTGAATGGTGCGGGAAACCGGATTAATCCCCCGCACAACAATACGGTAAAAGATGAGAACTATATTTCCAACAGCTCACCCTGGACGAGTGATACCGCTCCATTATTGATCGTAACTTTTGCAGAATTGAAATTCATAGAAGCTGAAGCTGCATTCACCTCAGACCGTTCCAGAGCCTATACAGCCTACCTGGCAGGAATCAAAGCCAACATGGATAAATTACAAGTTCCAATACCTGAGCGCGATGCTTATCTTATAGACCCTCGTGTAGCAGTTGGTTCTGCGAATCTTACCAAAGACCTGATCTTTAAAGAAAAATATGTAGCTACTTATTTGAATCCTGAAGCATTCAATGATGCACGGAGAAATGATTTCAAGTATAAGGATTTCACTATGCCACTTAATGCAGTGCTGCCTTCTTATATAAGAAGACTTGATTATCCATTGGGAGAAAGAAGCAAAAATGGCGCAAATGTTCCTGCTGGTGTAGTAAGAACAACTAAATTATGGTGGGATTTATAATTAATCCCGAATAATGAATTAGAAAGCCCTAACTTAGGTTGGGGCTTTTTTATGTCAAAAAAACACTGTTTTGAGGCACTTTTAACCCTCCTGGTCAAGCCCATTCATTTCTAAAAAACAATATTTTATGAAAAAACATTCTGTTTTTTTTGTCCTGTTTCTAAACCTGACAATGCTTTCTTCACAAATTGCAGCTCAATCATTTTCTGTAGAAAGTATATTAAGCTATCCATTTCCATCTGAGCTCATCAGCAGTTCAGGAGGTTCTAAAATTGCCTGGGCAATGAATGAAAAAGGTTTGAGAAATGTCTACGTTGCTGAAGGGCCTGATTTTACCCCCAGAAAATTAACTGCATATACTAAAGATGATGGTCAGGAGATTAGTAGTCTCTCAATCTCTGCTGATGGAAAATGGATAGTATTTGTACGTGGTGGCGATCATGGCTCCAGGGAAGCAAGTGTACCCGTTCAAGCCGCTTTCGACCCTCTTGGTGCAAAGGTACAGGTAATTAGTATTCCATTTGATGGAGGGAAGCCTATAATCCTTGCAGAAGCTGATTATCCCGAAATTTCCCCGAATAGTGAAAAAGTAAGCTTCATAAAAGGCGGACAGGTATGGTCAGCAGCAATAAATGGTTCTGCGGCCGCCAAAGCTCTCTTCTATGCCCGGGGTTCGAATGGATCAGTCAGATGGTCGCCTGATGGTTCAAAATTAGCATTTGTATCTTCCAGAGGCGATCATTCATTCATAGGTATTTACACTAACGATGAAACTCCAATTAACTGGCTGTTACCATCATTTTCAAGAGATGCATCGCCAAGGTGGTCACCTGATGGGCAAAAACTAGCATTTATCAGAACACCAGGCTCCGGTGGTGCTCCTGACTCTATCTTCGCAAGAAAACATCAGCCCTGGGCGATCTGGACAGCAGATATCGCTAATGGTACGGGAGAGCAGATATGGAAAGCGCCGGAGACCCTCGAAGGCTCCTTTCCTTCCACAGAAGGTGGTACCAACTTAATCTGGGCCAAAACAGATAGGATTGTATTCGTTTCTTTTCAGGATGGCTGGCCCCACCTGTATTCAATTCCTGCAAAGGGTGGCAAAGAATTGCTGCTAAGTCCGGGGAATTTCATGGTAGAACATATAAAATTAAGTCCTGATGGCAACTCCCTCATCTTTGCAGCAAATACAGGTAAAGACAGATTCGACCTGGATCGAAGGCATATCGGAAAGGTCCGTATCGATCAGCCGGGAATTGAAATCCTGACTCAGGGAAGCGGAATCGAATCCAATCCTGTGTTTACCGGTGATCAGAATACGATTGCTTATTTAAGTTCA
>CAZGCG010000367.1:0-3620 GCA_964524205.1 uncultured Sphingobacterium sp.
ATGGTTAGGTTATCTGTGAAACTATAGGTTTGAACATCCCTTAAGTTTCCATAAGTAAAAGGCTCATATCCAAAAGTTGTGAAAGCCGTACCATCTTTCATGATATCAACTAATGGAAAAACATCACTTTCTGAACCTCTTGGGTCATTCTGGTGTGTAAAACTTCCTCTCAGGGTATTTGAAAGTTTCGAACCAAATGAAGAGTTCAATTCAGCTGCCAGGGAGTACTGATTAGCTTCCTGAGTATAATTTGAATTGCTGAAATGCAGGTGACCCGGATTAGACCTACCGCCATTGTTTGGGAAATTAAATCCGGTTCCTCCTGTTGAAGTACTAATAAAAGAAGGTGTAGCACTTTCGACCTGGTTATAGCGGATATTGAAACGATGATCCTTGTTGATATTCCAGTCTAATCTGGCTAAAATTTTATTATTGTAACTCTCATTTGCATATCCCTGATAAACACCGGGATCATAATTATAAGTTCTCATTAAATAACTGCGGATATCATTAAGTTCAGCAGCCGTTGGACGAGCAATGTTTGGATTTGAGCCGAATGGTGCAGAAGGTGTGGCAGCTACCCTATTCTGACCAGGTCTAACCTGTGCAGTACGGTCGATATTTGCAAAGAAAAACAGCTTATTTTTAATGATTGGTCCACCTAAACTAAGTGAATATTGTGTTTCATCAAGAGGTTGTAAAACAATATTGTTAGCACCTACTTTATTACCCTGATTACTTTCATTTCTAAATCCAAAAAAGGCATTTCCGAAAAAATCATTTCTTCCTGAGCGGGTAACAGCATTAATAGCACTACCCACAAAACCAGACATTCTAACGTCATAAGGGGTTACGTTCACCGAAACCTCTTCAATCGCATCGATAGAGATTGGTGATCCACCTGCCGGTAAATTACCTCCAATTCCGAATTGGTTATTAAAATCAGAACCATCTACTGTAAAGTTGTTCTGACGATAATTTCCACCACCAATAGATGCTCCATTTGCCTGTGGAGTAAATTTAGTAAGGTCATTTACACTCCTGGTAACAGTAGGTACATTTTGAATCTGAGCACGGCCAAGGTTGGTTGTTGAGCCGGTGCGATTCGCATTCAATACTGAATTTGGATCCTGAGCGGTGATTACAACTTCCTGAAGTTCTCTGCCTGAAGCTGATAATAATACATTCAAAACAAAAGGTTCACCCAGTTTCAGTATTACTTCACTGAAAGACTCTGATTGGTAACCCACATAGGATACCACAATAAGATAAGGACCCCCTACACGCATGTTAGGGATATTAAACCTTCCGTCGACGCCGGAAGAGGAACCGTAAACGGTACCGGTTGGCTGATGTGTAGCCTTTATCGTAGCACCAATAAGCGATTCCTTGGAATCGCGGATAGTACCCGACAAACTACTTGTTGTGACCTGTGCACTTAGATTAAATGCGATAAGTATTACAACAAGTGTTGAGAGTAAAAACTTCTTCATAAATTGTACTTTAAGTGAGACTGATTAATTGGTTTGTTATAATCTGCGCAAAGATATGTACACAATCTGAATATTAGGCAGTTCCAGTATTAACTTAATGTTAATTTTCAGGGAATTTTTCGACAATTTACACTTTTCAACATTCTTGAATTGAATCTGTGCCGATAGTCCGATCAAATATTTTCAACCCGATAAGTATTTTGTTAGATTTGCGCTGAATCTCTATTGTATTATTTAAATAAAATATGAACTACGACATCATAGTTATAGGAAGCGGACCAGGCGGTTACGTGGCAGCTATTCGCGCATCTCAGTTAGGCTTAAAAGTTGCCGTTGTGGAACGTGAATCACTGGGAGGAATTTGTTTAAACTGGGGTTGTATTCCCACAAAGGCCCTACTTAAAAGTGCCAATGTGTTTGAATACATAAACCATGCTGCAGATTATGGAATAAGTGTTAAGGATGCTGCAGCTGATTTCGGTGCCATAATTAAACGAAGTCGTGGTGTTGCAGATGGAATGAGTAAAGGAGTTCAGTTTCTGATGAAGAAGAATAAAATTGATGTGATCTCAGGAACCGGGATAATAAAAAAAGGTGGAAAAGTTGAAGTTATGGGTCCGGATGGTGCCATTAAAGAATATACTGCCAAACATACCATTCTTGCTACCGGAGGCAGGTCAAGAGAATTACCAAATCTGAAGCAGGACGGGAAAAAAGTGATAGGATACCGTCAGGCAATGGTTTTACCTCAACAACCGAAATCTATGGTTATTGTTGGTTCAGGAGCAATAGGAGTTGAATTTGCTTATTTCTACAATGCGTTAGGAACTAAAGTTACGATTGTTGAATATCTTGACAATATAGTTCCTGTGGAGGATGAAGATATCTCAAAACAACTACTGAGAAGCTTTAAAAAAGCAGGAATAAACATAATGACCGGCACAAATGTTGAATCCGTTGACAGTTCCGGCAGCGGATGTAAAGTATTGGTAAAGACAGCTGTGGGTACTGAGACCATTGAGTGTGATATTGTGCTTTCTGCGATTGGGGTAAGTCCTAATATTGAAAATATCGGACTTGAAGAAGTTGGTGTTGTTATCGATAAAGGACGTGTTCAGGTAGATGATTTTTACAAAACCAATATAGATGGTGTTTATGCAATCGGTGATATTGTAAAAGGACAGGCTCTGGCACATGTTGCATCTGCCGAAGGCATAATTTGTGTCGAAAAGATTGCAGGTCATCATCCTGAGCCCTTAAATTATAATAATATACCAGGATGTACATACTGTTCTCCGGAAATTGCTTCTGTAGGATATACAGAAAAGGCTGCCAAGGCTGCCGGATATGAGATCAAAGTCGGCAAATTTCCATTTTCTGCTTCAGGAAAGGCAAGTGCTGCCGGTGCTAAAGACGGCTTCGTAAAAGTAATATTCGATGCCAAATACGGAGAGTTCTTAGGAGCTCATATGATTGGCGCCAATGTTACTGAAATGATTGCAGAGGTTGTAGTTGCAAGAAAGCTGGAGACCACTGGTATGGATATAGTAAAAACAGTACATCCGCACCCTACTATGAGTGAAGCGATCATGGAAGCTGCTGCTGATGCGTACGGTGAAGTAATTCATTTATAATTGACAATGGATAATTGACAATTGACAATTACCGAATATCAGTTGTCAACTGTCAATTGTTAACTATCAATTAAATGACCATGGCCTGGATTTATCTTATCATCGGTGGCTTATTTGAAGTAGCCTTTACAAGCTGTCTGGCTAAAGCAAAGGAAGCCACAGGTATTGAATTTGTGTTATGGATAACGGGATTTCTCATCAGTGTATCTGTCAGTATGTATCTTTTATTCCTTGCATCCAAAACATTACCAATGGGGACTTCCTATGCTGTTTGGGCCGGAATTGGAGCTGCGGGATCAGTTATTGCGGGAATAATTCTGTTTAAAGACCCAACCGACTTCTGGAGGATGTTTTTCCTGTTTCTTTTAATATCTTCAATCATTGGATTAAAACTTTCAAGCAAAGTGTGAAATGAAATTATTTACCATAAACGCAGGATTTTTTAAGCTCGACGGTGGGGCTATGTTTGGGGTTGTACCTAAATCAATCTGGC
>CAZGCG010000368.1:0-3613 GCA_964524205.1 uncultured Sphingobacterium sp.
AAAGAAGAATTATTTGCTTTCACAGTTACAGGTACTGTATTTCTCAGCAATCTGGTATTATAAAGAAAATCATAACCTGTTTGTTTTCTGATTTCGGTGAAAACTTTATCCAGGTTAGAATTTTTTTCATTTAACGTAACATTTTGCGAGAAGCCCTTTGCATTTACCTGCAAAAAAGCAACTAAAATTAAAATGGTAGTTAGCTTCATAATTCGTAACGTTTGATTCGAGACCACCTTTAAGAGTCTCTTGCCGGTAGAATTACCGGCATTGTTAATGCAGGTATTACTGCATTCACTTAGTAAAACATTTTTCATATTTTTACATTTTAAGTTTGTTTTGGTTAATTAATTAAAATTTCGTGCTCACGGAATTTAATACAAGAAATTAATCTGAAACATTATCCGTCCCGGGGCGCAATCCGGGGCGGTTTTTTCATTTTAATCCCTTCAATAAAATTAGCTGGTATCGGTTTTCATCATATTATTTGGATTAAAGTTTATGGCATTGATTTAACTTTTAATTTCTTTCCTTTTACGGTGAATTTTACTCCACCGCTCTCTTCCATT
Organism: uncultured Sphingobacterium sp.; assembly: GCA_964524205.1. Lineage (GTDB taxonomy): Bacteria > Bacteroidota > Bacteroidia > Sphingobacteriales > Sphingobacteriaceae > Daejeonella. Next base: position 570 of record CAZGCG010000368.1, read on the forward strand.
ATTTTGAGAACCGCTGATATCTTAACATCATTAGAAATAAAACCTGTGAATTCATCAGTAGGCATTTTACCTTCATAGACCAGTTCAACATCATACCAGCGTTCAATTTCACGCATAATTTCTCTTATTGGTGTATTTCTGAATTTGAAATAACCATTTTTCCAGGCAACAGCTTTTTCAGTGTCGGCGTTCTCTATCCTGATATCTGAACGGGAGAATTTGGTAAGCGACTGCTCTCCGGGTTTCAGAAGCCTGGTATTGGAAATCACATTGGGTTTAGAATTAAGGATAACTTTAACACTTCCTTCCAATAAAGTTGTCTTAACGTAATCTTCATCATCATAGGAATTTATGTTAAAATGTGTACCCAGAACTTCTACGATCTGATTACCGCTTTGCACACGAAAAGGAATATTTTTATTGGGTGAAATCTCAAAATACGCCTCGCCTTTCAGTTGAACCTTACGCTCATTACCGGCGAAAGTAGTTGGATAACTTAATGTAGAGGCCGAATTTAACCATACCTTACTCCCGTCAGGTAATCGAACCTGATATTTACCTCCTTTAGGAGTTTGAATTGTATTGGTCACAGAACGATTGGCCATAAATTTAGTCCTGTCTATATTGTTATTTTCGTAAACAATCTGTCCGTTTTCTGTTTTTGTAATGGCAATATTCCCCTGACTGGCAAGTAAACCATTAGCTGCGTCATCCAGACTTATCTTTGAACCATCTGAAAGCGTTAAAATAGCTTTATTATACCCTGGAGCTATATCATTCCTGACATCGATCTCTGCGAAGTGTTCAGGCTCGGCAAGATCTCTGTTCGAGTAAAAGTATATCCCTGTAGTGATAGCCAGTAAGATCATTGCTGCAATTGAAATAGATTTTAAATAATAAAATCTATAAGAATGCTGCTCTTCTTCAACAGGGTGAATAGTTTCCTGAATTCTTTCAAAGATATTATCTCCAATCTGATCAAGTTCCTGATCTGATTCAGATGGTTTCTGAAAACTACCATAGAAATTAAGCAAACGCTGTTCCTCCTCCATAGAGGCCTCTCCGGCAATATACTTATCCAATAGTTTTTGAAAATCTTTCTTATCCAAAACAGGGTGTTTGATATGATGAGTATAAAATGGGTGGTATCCCCTAGATGAAATTAAAAAAAAGATAATTGAGACCCCATAGCTATCGGAGAGTTGAACAAGTTGGGAATAGGAAATGGGAAATAGGGAATAGGAAATGGAGACCAGATAGCCATCGGGTGGAGGATTAAAAACTGGAAGATAACAATGGAAAAGAGTGAGTATACAATCAAAAAACTTAAATAAATTGAGGAATTAATAACAAAGAGCGTTGTTCCACCCTTGTTACACCGTTGTTGTACTATTTCTATATCGGTATAAGGTCCGTATAAGGACGGTATATGGTCGGTATAAGGCTTGAGGAGTTACTTAATCAGATATAATCTAATATAATGAAAACGCTAGAACAATCCAAGAGAAATCCTCAATTGGCGGAGTGCTTTATTCAGGTGGTTTTCTACAGTTTTTGTAGAGATATCAAGCTGGGAGGCTATTTCTTTGTGAGACAATTGTTCCTCACGGCTTAGTTTATAAACCACCCTGCATTTTGCAGAGAGCTTATCAACAATCGAATTTATCTGGGATAAAAGTTCGCGATGCTCAATATTACCATATTCAGAGGGCGATTCCATGCGTTCAAATATATTCTCAAACAAATCTTCACGGACTGAGCTAAAACGAACCTGCCTGTAGACTTCGTAACGGGTTGAAGCGAAGAGATAGGATTTTAACGATACTTTAATTTCTATTAATTCTCTTTTATTCCAAAGGTTGATAAAAATTTCCTGAATGATATCCTCACAAACCTGTTGATCATGCAAGACATTAAATGCTGAAGAAAATAATTGATTCCAGTATTTTTTGTAAATAAGCTTAAGTGCTGTATCATCTCCTGACCGAATCCGATCCATCAATTCTACATCCTCAATTTTTAATTGCTCATTCATACAGTCAATAAAACTATTAAATAAAAAGTAAAAATCAAAATTTGCCAATAAGCATTAGCTATACCCTTCCAGGAATTATTGTGCTAAAATAGAATTTTATCAAAAAAACAAATCCTTCTGTAACAAAAAAAATATTATTGCCAGACTAGGGGATATATTCATAAATTGACACTCCATATTACCAATGAAACATTACCCAGGAATTAAAATTCTTGCTAATGGTTTAAAATCAATAAGATAAACCAATATAATAAAAACCTAAAACGAGTAAAATGAATCAAAAACATCTTTTTATTTTCGCCCTGCTCTTCTCTGTTTGCTTCAGCGTTCAGGCACAATCGCCCAAGCCTTATAACATTGTTATAAAAGGGGGCCATGTTATTGATCCTAAAAACAACATCAACACAGTGATGGATGTTGCTATTAAGGACGGAAAAGTGGCCATGCTGGCAAAAAATATCGACGCTTCAGAGGGAGTACAGGTTGTTAATGCCAAAGGAATGTATGTTACTCCGGGATTAATTGACATCCATGTACACTTTTTCTGGGGACATGATGGCGATGCATATATGAATGCTCCTGCAAGTTTACCTGCTGATGGTTTTACATTCCCTGCAGGTGTTACCACTGTTGTGGATGCAGGTAGCCCTGGATGGAAAACTTTTGAATTATATAAAAAGCAAACGATAGAGAAATCTCAAACCCGTGTACTTGCATTTTTGAACATTGTTGGTCAGGGTATGGCCGGTGGCAAATATGAGAACGACATCAATGAGATGGATTCTCAAAAAGCTGCTGAAATGGCAAAAAAATACCCAAATGATATTGTTGGTTTCAAACTTGCGCACTTCAACGGTCGCACATGGGTACCAACTGATCGTTTGATGGAAGCTGGTCGCCTGGCGAACCTTCCGGTTATTGTTGACTTTGGTGGTGCAACTCCATTCCTTCCTTTAGATTCCTTATTCAATTTTAAATTCTGCCCATGCGATATTTATACTTATGCCTT
>CAZGCG010000369.1:0-3611 GCA_964524205.1 uncultured Sphingobacterium sp.
CAAGAAGGCAGACGCATACAGCCGTCGGTCTTGGGGGCCGGCACATTATGGTCCCGGTAGATATGCTGCAGGTACCGGCAGGACAGAAGGACTCACAGCCGCAGGCAGGGAGCTCGTTACTGAGATGGATCGTCTGAATATGATTCTGGATGTTACTCACTTAACAGATAAAGGCTTTGATGAGGCAACATCTATGTATAAAGGACCGGTATGGGCAAGCCATCATAATTGCCGTAAGCTAGTGGATAACCAAAGGCAGTTAACAGATGATCAGATTAAAGTTCTGATAGAGAGAAATGCTGTAATTGGTGGAGTTTTCGATACCTGGATGCTTATAGATAACTGGGTACGCGGGAAAGATGATCCTAAAGAAAGAAACGTGCATCTGGAGCTGATCGTAGATCATTATGATCATATCTGTCAGCTTGCAGGAAATAGCCTTAACGTAGCCATTGGAAGCGATCTTGATGGTGCATATGGTAAGGAACAATCGCCATATGATCTTGAAGATATTTCTGATTTACAGAAGCTGAACGGGATGTTAAAGCGGAGAGGATATTCAGCTGAAGATATTGAGAATATATTTTATAAAAACTGGTTGCGCTTCCTGAGAAAAGCCTGGGCCTGATTTAATGATCATCCGATGAACTGGTACACAATAAAAGATGTAGAAAATATTGATTCTCCGGCACTTGTGGTCTACAAGGATCGGGTTGAACATAATATCCGGAAGGTTTTGTCTATGGTTGAAGATCCGGCACAGCTCCGGCCCCATGTCAAGACCAATAAAATGTTGGAGGTCTGCAAAATGATGCGGAACTCCGGGATCAAGAAGTTCAAGGCCGCCAGCATAGCTGAGGCAGAAATGCTCGGAATGGCAGGTGCTGAAGATGTGATACTGGCCTATCAGCCTGTAAAGCCCAAATTTCTTCGTCTTTTGAAGCTGATTGATGCCTATCCTGATACAAAATATTCGTGTTTGGTAGATAACATTGATTCTGCCCGAATGTTCTCCGAAATTGTTTCAGCCCGGATCGGATCCGGGTTGACGGTGTTCATTGATCTTAATGTTGGAATGAACCGAACAGGAATAAAACCTGCTCAGGCATTTGACTTATTTAAAGAATTGCAAAATCTTCTCGGCATTGAATTCAAGGGCCTTCATGCCTATGATGGCCATATCCGGGATTATGATTTGGCTGAGCGTATTGCTCATTGCGACCGCGATTTTAAAGAAGCTGAAGAACTTCGCAATAAAATTCAGTCTGAGGGTTATAGTTTACCATTGCTTGTCGCGGGTGGAACACCAACATTTGCCATTCACTCATCAAAACAAAACACAGAATGCTGCCCGGGAACATTTATCTTCTGGGATAAGGGCTACCATGATGCCCTGCCTGAGCAGGAATTTCAGTACGCAGGGCTTGTCCTGACAAGGGTTATTTCACTGCCGGCTGAAGACAAAATATGCATAGACCTTGGTCATAAATCGATTGCTTCAGAAAACGATTTGCAGAAACGGGTTTACTTTTTGAATCATCCGGACCTGAAGCCCCTTGGACAGAGTGAAGAGCACCTGGTTATTGAAGTAGCTAAGGGTCATAATTTTAAGATTGGAGATATTTTATATGCGCTCCCGATACATATTTGCCCAACGGTAGCGCTGTACGACCGTGCGGTAATTGTAAAAGATGGAGAAGTGTGCGATACATGGAAAGTGATTGCCAGAGACCGGCAGATTAATTATTGAATTTATAAATAAATTCATCTGCCCCTGTGAACCCAATATTTAATTTGGAAATCTGCCCCTAAAATCCTACTTTCATTATAGGTTTTGCTAATTATAATACCGGGGATTAGCAGGTTCAAAACTTCAGGTTTTTCTCCTGGTTTTTAAACGATTTCTTAAAGCCATTTAACTTTAAAGAAATATTCTCCCGGCAATCCATTCCAACAATTCAAGACCTCACCCTGATATGTTTTCTTTCGGGAATGACAGGGGAATGATTTGTATTTCCTTCGTACCAGTTCCGGGACAGTTCCGAGACAGTTCCGGGAAGGCTTCGGGGAAAATTCGAATGTTTCCCGGATCTTTCCCGAATGCTTCCCTGTTCTTTTACGAACCATTGGCGAACAAGGTATAGCCCTGAGTCGAATAGATTACGAAGAAATTAAAAAGCCGGGGATGTAAATTTAGAAGAGAATTTTTCGTTTAAGTAAATATAGTTAATTGTGTTTTTTTACCAAATACCCAATCAGCATTTTTATTAGAGAAGTACCATAAAATAGAAAAATCCAATGGTATTTTTCTTCCAAACTCATGCTCTATCTACGGTTAACATTTTAAGTAGCTTAATGTGAAGACCGTATATTCCTTTCCCTGGGTTTTACATTCAGTTTTTCATCCAATTCAATTTCTGAAAAATAGTACCACTAATATGAATGGAAGTATCAGATTTTCATTTAAATGCAGGTTATTTTTGATTTAGAAGTTCCATTGAACATGTTTTTGCAGATCAGCTGTGATTAATGCTCCATTTGATTTTGGGAATAAATCAGCTTGGTCAGATTCTCAAGTACTTTTGTTTTATCAGATTTTAAAGACATCCACTAAAAATTATTTACGTGCATTCCAATGATGAAAAAGAGCTTTTGATGCAACTCCGCGAGGGGAATGCGCAAGCTTTGGATTATTTTTATCATCAATACAGTCTGAGGATCTATAGAAAACTGCTAAAAATGGTCAGAGTGGAGACAATCGCTGAAGAACTTGTACAGGATGTATTCGTCAGGATATGGGACAAACGTCATCAAATAGATCCTGACCGTTCATTTAGGTCTTATTTATTTACCATAGCGCAGAACTTGGTTTATGATCTGTATCGTAAGGTTGCCAGAGAAGAAAGGCTTCAGGAAGTAATCAAAGAAGCAAGTTCTGAAATATATATGCATGTAGAGGAAGGGGTATTTTTGAAGGAGACCAGTGAAATACTGAATAAAGCCATCAATAATCTACCATCTCAGCAAAAACTTGTATTTACTTTATGCAAGTTGGAGGGAAAAAGCTATGAAGACGCAAGTGCCACCTTAGGAATATCTACCTCGACAATTAACAACCATATTGTAAAAGCCACAAAGAGCATTAAAGGATATATGTTCAGAGAACAGAATGCAGCCTTTTTCCTGACTATTTCTTTAATGTTGACCGAAATTTAATAACCGTTTCGGCAAATTCATATTTTTTTCATGTTCAGGTAGATGACGCACTATTCTCAGGCGTAATAGCAATAAAAGGAATTATTGTTTTGCAGAATAGAGAGCAACTAAAATCATTGTATCAAAAGTTTCTGAGCGGTAAATGCACGGAAGAGGAATTGGATTTATTATTCCTGCATTTTAAGACCCGGAGCTCAGATGAACTAATTGAATTGATCAGGCAGGAACTTGATTCCGCTGAAGATCCTGTGGAAGCCACTTTTGAAGAATTTATAAAGCTTTCAAGAATACATGACAGGATTAAATCAGGGATTGGTTCAGAATCACATGAAGGGTCTTCAAAAATAATTTATAAGCAAATTTTTTATAATCTTTCGGTAGCTGCTGCAGTTCTC
>CAZGCG010000370.1:0-3597 GCA_964524205.1 uncultured Sphingobacterium sp.
TGGCGTTTGATATATTAAAATAGGTATTAAAAAAATGAGGTCGTGGCTTTCGCCACGATGACAAACCAATATTAAGAGAAAAGGAGATTCCGGCTCGGAGGCCGGAATCGGAAGTAATAATATCTCCCAGAAACTACAATTTTTCCTTTTAATAATTATACACTACCGTTAACTTATATTAATTAGCACAATGCTCAAATGCAGGTATTTTTAATATATGAACGAATATTTTGTTTACACGCTTGCAAATAAATACAACAATGTCCTCTATACAGGTGTGACTAATAACATCAGAAAACGAGTCTATGAGCATAAAATGAAAGTATTAAAGGGATTCACAAACCAATACAATTGTAATAAACTCGTTTGGTATGAGCAATTTGAGGACATCAATTTGGCTATTTCCAGAGAGAAGCAATTAAAAAATTGGAAAAGAGCCTGGAAAAATGAACTTATTGAAATAAACAACCCATTTTGGAATGATTTAGCTGAAAAATGGTTTCTTAAATCATTTCCAGCAGGGTAGTCATATTCCGGCCACCGAGCCGGAATCTCCTAATCACCCACCCACCGGCTGTCATGGCGGGCTTGACCCGCCACCTCTCCATTCCCCAATAATTAATAGTCAAATCTGGCTCAATCCACAATCCAACCTTCTCTGGGTTCTATATATCCACCCATTCCGGCCACCGAGCCGGAATCTCCTAATCACCCACCAACCGGCTGTCATGGCGGGCCCGACCCGCCACCTCTCCATCACCCAGCAGTTCATTGTTATATCGGGTATGACCCATCACCTTTTTGCATCCCTCACTACTTGGTTGTTAAATGGGCCCGACCCGCCACCTCCCAATCACTAATCAACCCTTGTCATATCCAACTCTAACTGGCGTAACATGCCATTTATTCTATTTTTCATAAAAAAAACTCCACCTTTTTCTCATTAATCTCTGCATTTTCAATTAAAATTCAAAATAAGGACTAAAATTTCATGATTTTTCATGTTTATCTTTGCAATATTTTAAATTTTACTCTATTTATAGGGTATTTTTTCTGTTAAAATTATATTTCAGATTATAAAATCTCTAAAAATTATATGTTTTATTAAAAAAGTATCAAAATAATGATGATTTTATTCAAAATGATTATACATTTGTATCAAATAATTAAAATTTTGTTCTGTTAATAAGAAAATTTATCATGAAAGTCGGACTAAAGCAAATTTTGCCATTTTTAATTCTTGCCAGCATAGCTATAGCTGCAGTTTTTGTTCCTTCTCTTCCGGATTTTGCCGATACCGGCAAGTATAACGGAGCTGATATCGCCTGGTTGCTGGTTGCTACGGCTCTGGTTTTCCTGATGACACCAGGTTTAGCATTCTTTTACGGTGGAATGGTTCATCGTAAGAATGTAATTTCAACGATGATCAAGAGTGTTGTTGCCGCCGGGGTAGTAAGTATCCTGTGGGTAACTGTCGGATTCAGCCTTTCCTTTGGAGAGAGTCTCGGAGGAATAATTGGAGATCCAAGAACATTTCTATTTTTTCAGGGTGTGAACTCTGGTGAACCCTGGAGTCTGGCACCAACCATACCTTTGACTCTATTTGCCTTATTCCAGTTGATGTTTGCAATCATCACACCTGGCCTGGTAGTTGGAGCAGTTGCAGAACGTATTCGTTTTACCTCTTATATATTATTTATAGTGCTGTTCAGTTTGCTGGTTTATGCGCCAATCGCACACTGGGTATGGCATCCGGATGGGTTCTTATTTAAAATGGGCGGACTAGATTTTGCCGGAGGTGCGGTTGTTCACATCTCGGCTGGTATGGCTGCTTTAGCGGGAGCAATGGTGTTAAAGCGCAGACAGGCACATATTAACGGATTGGAAGTTCCGCCTGCAAATATTCCTTATGTATTGATTGGAACAGGTTTATTATGGTTTGGTTGGTTTGGATTCAATGCCGGTTCTGCACTTGGTGCGAACGCCCTGGCTGTTTCAGCTTTCGCAACTACTAATGTTTCAGGAGCAGCCGGAGGATTGTCATGGATGTTCTTCGATGTAGTGAGAGGTAAAAAGCCTTCAGTACTTGGTTTCTGTATCGGGGCTGTCGTCGGACTTGCAGCTGTTACTCCGGGAGCCGGATTTGTAGGGATTCCTCAGAGTATTTTTATAGGTTTCGTTGCAGCGATCATATCAAACCTTGCTGTTTACTGGAAAACAAAAACTACACTGGATGACACACTTGATGTATTCCCTTGCCATGGAGTTGGTGGTATCGTAGGTTTATTATTAACCGGATTACTGGCTACAAAAACAGTTAATCCAGCGGGTTCTGATGGATGGTTCTACGGAAATCATGAGTTTTTCTTTACTCAGCTTAAATTAGTTGCTATCACCGTTTCCTATAGTTTTATTGTCTCTTACGGAATCTTCAAGTTCATCAATTTATTGCAACCTATGCGTGTAAGTTCTGAAGAAGAGGAAGAAGGACTTGATTCAACCCAGCATAATGAAAAATACACACAAGGCACCTTGCTGGTAAGCAGCCATGGATTTATCTATGAAAAGGAAGTAGAAGATGAGATGGAAGAAGACATGGAGAATGTGAGGCAGATCGTTACTGAACACACTAAACTAAAATCATCATAAACCAATTATTATTCACTAAAGAAGCCATTGCCAAAAAACAATGGCTTTTTTTATTGAACAAGTTTATTGGCACAAGCCGAACTGGCAAAGGCCTCCGGCTTTGCTTTAAATACAAAACCCATACTTAAAATATATCCCATAGCTTCATGGAGCGCCATGTTTGATTTGAAATTGGGATTTGTATTGATATCAGCATGAACTTCCAGATCTACATCATAAAGATCAAGCAGGTCACAAAGTGAATAAGCACATTCAATTGATTTCTGGACTTCCGAAAGCATCCGTTCTTTAATTCCCATTCTGAGGGAAGAACGTTCCTGGTGGATATACATGAATCCACCTTTCTTTTCCCTCAGGAATACAATGACGGTCGCGAAGTCGATGATTGATCCTTTTACCTGGGAGTCTGTGCCGATACAAACCTTTAATTTATTCCCCAGGGCAGATTCCCGTTCGATGGCATGCTCTACTTCTTCGAGGATCGGGCTTTCGATAGTTTCTCCATTAAATTTTTTCCAAGTCATAAATTTTGATTCAAGGTTGAATTATTATTTAAACCGGTGTAAAACAGGAAATTACATTATAATTAAAGATAGCTGATTATCTTTCAATCTATCGGCCCAAGTATGTTATTTATTTGTTAACATATTAACAATGAGGAGTTAGTCCCTCTTGGCCTCTGCTTGGTTCTCTGGCTGGTCCTCTGGTCGGTTTTCTCACAGACCAGCTTTCTCGTGGTTTTTGGTACCGTGATACCACCGACCACAGGGTAAACCATGATTATATTCGTATATTATATTATGAACAAATTGAAAAGCATACTATCAGGTTTGCTGTTTATCTTTATTATCAGCGCCGGCTGTAAAAAAGCGCCCGATCAACCTGAGGAAGCTGCCCAAAGCTCTCAGGATCTCCTAAATGTGTCCTATGGTACGCATGTTCGCAATT
>CAZGCG010000371.1:0-3580 GCA_964524205.1 uncultured Sphingobacterium sp.
CAGTTGAATTGTCATCAATAATTATAACTTCAAAATTTTCTTTTGGATAATTTATTAACTCAAGCGAATCAAACAGCGAGTTGATATTTTCCTCTTCATTCTTAGCAGCAATAACAATCGATAATTTTTGCTTAAAGGTAATATTATAAATAATTTCAGGATATTCTGCAGAATTTCATGACAATTGATGGACATTCTGCATACATCCTTGTTATTTTGATTCAGAAATCGCTTTCAGCTGGGCATCTACAAATGCAATTCCTTCTTCAAAGGATTTGGGATTATAACCAAGTACATTTTTAGCCTTATCCAGAATAAAACCGGTTCGTTTAGGGCGTTTTGCAGCCTGATTTAAACTATCGGCAGAGATAGGCCTGATCAGGGACTGATCCAGGTTCCAGTACTCTGCGACCTTCCTCACCAGTTCAATTATACTCAGCATGTCTTTACCCGAAGCATTAAAAATCCCTTCAGCATTTTTCTTAGCAGCAAGCAGGCAGCATTCGGCGAGATCTTCGGCAAGAGTTGGCATGCGCCATTGATCATCTACCACATTGATCGGACTGCCCTTTTCGAGTGCAGCCTTTGCCCAAAGAATGATGTTACTCCGACTCATGTCATTAACTATACCATAAACTATGATCGTACGTAAAATAACCCATTTGCAGGATGATTGCTGCAGAAGAATCTCCGCTTCGAGTTTTGTTTGCCCATAATAACTCAGCGGATTAGGCTGATCTTCTTCAGTATAAGGACCATTCTCTCCGTCGAATATAAAATCGGTAGACAGGTGAATTAATTGAATATTGTATTGTTCAGAAAGCCTGATCAGACTTTTTACCGAACCTACATTCAATGCATAACAATTTTCCTTGTCACTTTCGCAGGCATCCACATTGGTCATGGCTGCGGTATTAATAATCGTATCGGGATGATATTTCTCTACAACCCGCTGAATTTGCAGAGGATCAAGTATATCCATATCCTCGTAGATATAGCCAGTCTTTACCGGATGCCGGTTAGGGCCCTTTGAACTTGCAATTAATTCAACATCTGGATCATGCAGACAAAGGTCAGTTAATTTCTGACCCAACAGACCATTACTGCCGGTTACGAGAATTTTTTTCATCGCCCAAATAAAACAGTATTTTTTTTAAGAAAGGAATAAAATGTGAAGCAATTGAGAATTGAGAGTGGAGAGTTGACAGTTGACACCCGATAGCTATCGGGTTGACAATTAAATTTGTGTGCAAATCAATATCCTCGTCCTGTCTTGGTTCCTTGCTCTTGGTTCTTTGATCATGGTTCTTGGTTCCTGACTCTTGGTTCTTTGATCATGGATCATTTTTCTTGGTTCTCACTACTCAATACTCACTACTCAATACTCATTACTAAATAATATAAAAAAACTTCAATTAAGTATTTGATTTACGGGGATAAAGAGTATTTTTGCAGACCAAAAAATGCCCTCCAAAACGGGCTTAAATTGTTGATTTAATAAAGATTTACAAAATTTATATGCCAAACGCCGGAAAAATTGCACAGATCATCGGACCTGTAGTAGACGTCAGCTTCACCGAAAATGCCCACTTGCCAAAGATTTACGATGCACTTGAAATTGTAAAAGATAACGGACAAAAGATCATTCTTGAAGTTCAGCAACACTTAGGAGAAGATCGTGTTCGCGCTATCGCGATGGACTCAACAGACGGACTTGTTCGTGGGATGAAGGTAATTGATACCGGAGCCGCTATTAAAATGCCGATTGGCGACAAAATCAAAGGTCGTTTATTCAACGTTGTTGGACAGGCTATCGATGGTATTGATACAATGGATAATTCTGATGGCTATCCAATTCACAATACTCCTCCAAAGTTTGATGAGTTAAGTACTGAAACTGAAGTGCTTTTCACAGGTATCAAAGTGATTGACCTTCTTGAGCCATACGCTAAAGGTGGTAAAATCGGATTGTTTGGTGGTGCGGGTGTTGGTAAAACCGTATTGATCATGGAGCTGGTGAATAACATTGCGAAAGCATATGCAGGTTTATCGGTTTTTGCCGGAGTTGGTGAGCGTACCCGTGAAGGAAATGACCTTTTACGTGAGTTTATCGAGTCGGGTGTAATTAACTATGGCGATGCATTTAAACATTCAATGGAAGAAGGCGGATGGGATCTGAAATCTGTTGATAAAGAAGCATTAAAAGATTCTAAAGCTACACTGGTTTTCGGACAAATGAATGAGCCTCCTGGTGCACGTGCACGTGTGGCTTTGTCAGGTCTTACTGTAGCTGAATATTTCCGTGATGGCGAAGGTGAAGGACAGGGAAAAGATATTCTTTTCTTCGTAGATAATATCTTCCGTTTCACCCAGGCCGGTTCCGAGGTTTCGGCACTTCTTGGACGTATGCCATCTGCGGTAGGTTATCAGCCAACCCTGGCAACTGAGATGGGATTGATGCAGGAACGGATTACATCTACTAAACGTGGTTCAATTACATCTGTACAGGCGGTTTATGTGCCTGCGGATGACTTGACTGACCCTGCACCGGCAACAACATTTGCTCACCTTGATGCAACAACCGTATTATCACGTAAGATCGCTGAGCTTGGAATTTATCCGGCAGTGGATCCATTGGATTCAACTTCACGTATCCTGAATGCTGCTACACTTGGTGATGAGCACTATGGTACTGCACAGCGTGTGAAAGAAATCTTACAGCGTTATAAAGAATTACAGGATATCATCGCCATTCTTGGTATGGACGAATTGTCTGAAGAAGATAAACTGGTAGTAGGTCGCGCCCGCCGTGTGCAGCGTTTCTTATCTCAGCCTTTCTTCGTAGCTGAACAGTTCACCGGATTAAAAGGTGTATTGGTTGACATCAAAGATACCATCAAAGGATTCAATATGATTATGGACGGTGAAGTGGATGAGTATCCTGAAGCTGCGTTCAACCTGGTAGGTACTATCGAAGATGCAATCGAAAAAGGCAAAAAATTATTAGCTGAAGCAAACGCGTAATGTGATGTGAGATAATAGATATGAGATGTGAGATAGGTATTTCGAATCCGATCTTCAATCTCATATCTCATATCTCATATCTCAAATCTAAAAAATATGAAATTAGAGATATTAACCCCTGATAAAAAAGTCTTTGAAGGCGAAGTAAGGTCTGTGACCGTACCGGGTACCATGGGTTCATTCGAAGTACTTAAAGATCACGCACCTGTAATTTCAACTCTGGAAGATGGTAAAGTGATCATCCGTACTGATAAGGATGAAGAAACTATTTTTATCAAAGGCGGTGTCATTGAAGTACTCGATAATAATATTATGGTACTTGCTGAAGGAACACAGAATTCCTGAGCGTCAAATTAAAAAAGAAGGCCCCTCAGATCAACAGATCGAGGGGCTTTTTTTATGCGCATAATTTTAATTTTTTTTCGGCTCTTGCCGGATTTCAGGCAGAAATCAGACAGTTTGATCTGAATAAAATTTTCATGAACCGAGAACCCAAAACCGTTTTGGTATATTTACACAAAATTTATTAAAGCTATTTTTAAATAAGACGGAATTT
>CAZGCG010000372.1:0-3577 GCA_964524205.1 uncultured Sphingobacterium sp.
TGGTGCCATCCATTATTGCTCTCAGGAAACCAGTTCTTGGAATATGTGTGGGAATGCAATTGTTAACCACTCATTCTGAGGAAGGCGATTCTGCACTTACAGGTATTATTCCATTGAAAACCAGGCTTTTCAGCGACAAATTAAATATAAAGGTGCCACATACAGGATGGAATAAGGTCTTTCAGTCATCTGAGAATCCTTTATTCAGTGATATCATACCGGGAACTCATTTTTATTTTGTTCATTCCTATTATATAGAATTTAATTCTATTTTTACGATTGCTTTAGCAGAATACGGAATAAAATTCTCTGCTGTTATACAGAAAGATAACTTTTATGGCGTTCAGTTTCATCCTGAAAAATCCGGTATTGCCGGCGAACAATTATTGAAAAATTTTGCACACTTAGCATAAACTCATGTATATAATTCCAGCAATTGATATTTTAAACGGAAAAGTTGTCCGTTTACGCGAAGGTGATTACGAGCAGGCAACATTTTATGATGTTACCCTCGAGGAGATGATTGAAAAATACAAATCTAATGGTACCGAGTTCATTCATATCATTGATCTTAACGGCGCCAAAGGTGATTTTAGCAATCAGAAATACCTGTTTGACATTATCAACAAGACCAGTATTAAAATCCAGTACGGTGGCGGTATCAGAAGCATCGATAAAGTGAAAGAACTGATCGATGCCGGAGTCCACCGGGTTATAGTTGGAACACAGGCAATTACGAATGTGAATTTCCTTAAGGAATTAAGTCAGGAAGTGTGCGGTAAAGAGAAGTGCCAGGATCAGGTGGTGGTGGCTATTGATGTACTTGATGAAGTGATCAAATATTCGGGATGGATGGAAAGCTCTCCGATCAAACTTATGGATTATGTTGATAAATGCTTAAATCTTGGCTTTTTCAGATTTCTCTGTACCGATATCGACAAGGATGGTAAACTGGGTGGTGCAGGGGTAAGTCTTTACAAAAAACTGCTAGAGCACTCCCCTTTCATAAAACTGATTGCTTCAGGAGGAATAAGTTCAATGAAGGATATTGAAGATCTGCAGAAGATCAAAGTCGAATCCTGCGTTGTTGGGAAAGCGATCTATGAAGGAAGAATTTCGATAGAAGAAATCAAGGACTGGAATCTGAAAGCACTGATCAGTTTCTAGGATTCAGTGTTTTTCTGAGAACCGGAAAATTTGGCCTGTCCTTAGGCAAGCAATTAATTAAATCGTTTTTACGATCAGAGACCCGTATGAATATGGGCAATATATTTATCTAAGTTTTGGAATCCTCAAGCCTACAAATTGAAGTTATTAAAGCCGGTAATGATCTGGCAAAGCGAATCATTCCTTGTCTGGATGTAAAAGATGGCCGCACAGTTAAGGGCGTCAATTTTGTTGCATTACGCGATGCCGGGGATCCTGTTGAACTTGCCTATCAGTATTCACGACAGGGTGCCGATGAACTTGTATTTCTGGATATTACCGCTACTCATGAGAGAAGAAAAACTATAGTTGAACTCGTAAAAGCTGTTGCCCGGCAGGTAAATATTCCATTTACCATTGGGGGAGGAATAAATGAGATCTCTGACGCCGACATACTTCTTAATTCAGGAGCGGATAAAATATCGGTAAATTCTGCGGTTGTAAGAAACCCGGCTTTCATTGATGAACTTGCTTTGGCATTTGGAAAGCAATTCGTAGTTGTGGCCATTGACACTAAACATATCAATGGCAAAAACTATGTCCATTTGAATGGCGGACGTATAGCTACTGAAATTGAAACCGAAGACTGGATAAGGGAAGCAGAAAGCAGAGGCGCGGGAGAGATTCTGCTGACTTCTATGGACCATGATGGCACGAAAGCGGGTTTTGACAATGGCCTGTTAAAGAAAATAAATGATACACTGAGCATTCCTTTGATTGCTTCCGGCGGTGCCGGCAATATTCAGGACTTTGTGGATGTGTTTAAAATAAGTAATGCTGATGCAGCACTTGCAGCTTCGGTTTTTCATTATGGTGAAATTCTGATCCCTGATCTTAAAAAAGTGCTGCAGCAAAATAATATCGAGGTTAGAATATAAGTCCGGAGAAAATGACGATTGATTTCAATAAAGGAGAAGGTCTGGTACCTGCAATTATTCAGGATGAGCAAACACTTGAAGTGCTTATGCTTGGCTATATGAATGCAGAAGCATATCAGAAAACGGTGTCCGAAAATAAGGTTACTTTCTTTTCAAGGACGAAAAACCGTTTGTGGACAAAAGGTGAAGAGAGCGGAAACTTTCTTAATGTGGTATCCATAAGTGAAGACTGTGATAACGACACCTTGCTGATTAAGGTAAATCCGGTCGGGCCAACCTGTCACAAAGGCAACAGAAGTTGTTTTGATACGGCTTTTAACCAGAATTTCATCTTTGAACTGGAGAAAATCATTGAGGATCGTTATGCAAATCCAGTCGAAGGATCTTATGTCAACAAGCTCCGTAACAAAGGACTGAATAAGATTGCACAAAAGGTTGGTGAAGAGGGTGTTGAAACTGTGATCGCTGCTCTGAATGAAACAGAGAATGACTTAATCAACGAAGCTTCTGATCTGGTGTTTCACCTTCTGGTATTATTGAAAGAAAAGAATGTCAGTCTCGAAAAAATTGCCCGGAACCTGGAAGGCAGACATTCGGGAAAATAGGTTTTTGAGCACCCGCCAAATATGATCGAGATTCAAAATACAGCCACATTATCGGGGCATCAGAACCCTATTTTTACTGTCGAGAATTCTCAGAAAGCAGGGATAATCTTTACAGGCGGAAATGATAAGGGAGTTGTAGAATGGGATGTAAAAACCCCCGGCTTTATCAAGGTGCTTTTCCCGGTAAAATCATCAGTATACAGTCTGCATTGCCCGGTTTCAGCACCACTCCTTCTTGCTGCTGAGCGTAGTGGTATAGTGGATGTTTTCAATTTTGAGGAACAAAAGATTGTAGCCGAATTAAATCACCATAAACTTCCGGTTTTTGATATCAAATCTGTATCCTCCAAAAATGAACTGATCATTTCATCTGAGGATGGAACAGTTAGTATCTGGGATATTAAAAGCCTGAAGCTGTTATTTTCATTTAAGGTCTCTACAGATACGGTCAGGGTGATCAGTATCAGTCCGGATGAAAAAACAGTTGCTTTTGGTTGTAAGGATAATACGATCAGGATATACAACCTTGAAGATTATAGCCTGATTCATATTATTGATGAGCATACTATGCCAATCAGTTCGATTCAGTATTCTCCGGATGGGAAACACCTTTTATCCGGAAGCAGGGATGCACAGTTGAAGATCTGGAGCAGTTCCGATTATTCATTGATCCAAAGTATTCCGGCACATTTATTTTCGATTTACAGTATAGCCTTTCACCCAGCTAAGCCTTTTATGGCCACTGCAAGCAGAGATAAAAGTATCAAGATATGGGAAACGGAGAGCTATACGCTTAAGAAAACCATCAGCCTTGAAAAAGGTTATAATGCCCACCGGCTGTCCATTAATAAAATTATCTGGGAACCAATTGATAATCAGCTCATTTCA
>CAZGCG010000373.1:0-3562 GCA_964524205.1 uncultured Sphingobacterium sp.
ATCACCGGAACGTTCATGGTCAATATGATATTCAGCCTGCCGGGCTTTATCCAGGATCAATTCTACTCCCTTAACCTGCTTCAAAATTGAAATTACCTGATCCCTGCACGAAGGGTCATTGATATAAATATGTGCGATCTGATGGTCTGCTACTACAAAAGCCTTAGAAGCACCCGGATCCAGCAGTTCAAGCCCCCTTTCCTCCCGGATTGCGAGCAAGCCATGTTCACGTAATAAGCGGTTCAGATGCAAAGGATGCTTAACAGGTGCTATCCCGTATTCAGAAAGAATAATAATTTCGGCGGAGCGCTGTTCATAAAATGTTACCAGCTTCCTGAGCAAGTCATCAATTTCGCTTAGCTCTTTGGCTATCTTTGAAAAGTCTGGTCCAAACTTTTGCAGGCAATAATCCAAATGCGGCAAATAGATCAGGCTTAATGTAGGATTGTATAATTCATCTGTGATCATGGATGCTTCAGCAATCCATTTTGAAGATTCAATATTGGCACCAGGACCCCAAAACTGAAAAAGTGGGAATTGCCCTAGTTTATCCTGAAGAATATCGCGAAGACCTGCAGGATATGAATAACAATCCGGCATTTTTCGGCCATCTGCGAGATAATTTGGGCGTGGTGTCACCGCATAATCAGCTGTCGAATACATATTGTACCACCAGAACATTTTCGAACAGGTGAATGCCGGGTCGAGCTTTTTTGCGCTTTCCCAGATTTTCTCTCCAGCCACGAGCTTATTGGATTGTTTCCAGAATTTAACTTCGCAATCTATCCGGTCATACCAGCCATTTCCAACAATTCCTGTTTCGGATGGCCATTTGCCTGTCAAATAAGTAGATTGGACAGAGGTAGTCAGTGCTGGCAATACAGGCTCGATTCTTATGAGGTTTTTGCGTTCGGTATATTCTCTTAAAAAGGGCATATGTTCACCCATCACAGAAGTCGACAATCCGACAACATCAATTACTACTGTTTTATTCATGAACCTGATTTTTAAGCAATAATTCTTTCACCCAGTTCAGTTCCCTGACAATACTCTCCCCAATTGGCGCTTTCAATGCCTCAGGTAACACTTCCCAGGTATAGGTTTCAACTTCCATGTGCTCAGTAAATGGCCTGCTCTTCTGTATTTTCAATACTTCAATAATATCTTCCTGTGTGGACTGAAGTAAACCAAGTTCCCTGATAAAAACGGGTACATGAAAATGTGCCCGCCATTCCCTGACCAATGGATTGGTATAATCACTTAAGGCCTCGGGCAGATCCCGGTATCGCATCAAAAGCCCATCATCTTTTCTTGCCACAACCTGGTGGAGATAGGTCGCTTCATTATAGTTTGCAAATGCAGCAGCGATACCCGACCTGAGTTCCGGATCAAGCGGAAGGTCTGCCTTTAAGGCTGCACTTATTTGTATTTTTCCGACCCGAATTCCCTTACTGCCTAGGAGTTCAATAACTTCTGAATGCGATTCATAACCGATTGCAAAATGACATACATCATAACAAAGGCAGATATGTTCTTTGATAAGCAGTTCAGCTTCTTCAGGACTGATATTCAGCCGACCCGGCAAAATTTGCTTTGAAAGGGGCATAAGCACACTTTCAAACCAGTCGATAAATTCGGTAGCCGACTCCAGAATACCATCGGGTTCAGGTTCAATATCCAAATGCATTTTAACACCGGTATTTTGTCTGATTCTGATCAGCTCTTCTGCTATTTCAATAATATTTTTAGTAGAAGTTAATACTGCATTTTTAAAATCATCCTTATCCGGAAACCAGAAGCGGTAACTTAGTGGGGAGGTCGAAATTCCCCCTTCCATCCCTTCAGGTAAAAGCTTCGCAAGTGTATTAAAAAGCCGGATAGTGTAATCTACTCTTTCTTTGGTCGTCCAATCCGGGGCATGAACATTATCCTTTACCACAGCATGATGAAAATCTCCGTAAGGAAATCCATTCATCGTAAATACATAGGCATTGTTTGCTGTCAACCATTCTTTAAACTCCTTTAGCTCTTCAGCAGACTGTATATCCAAACTTGCTGAATTGGAAAGCCTCAAGCCTATACCCATAGCCTGATCACTGCAAACCGCTTTCCTGATGTATGGAAAATTTTCTTTTAATGCGGAAAAATGATCCTTCCAGCTCTCACCCGAATGGATATTGGTACAATAGCTTAAATGTCCGGATGTGAGTTTCATAAATTAACAGAGATTCAGGTTAAGCTTTGCTGCTTTCAAGATGGCGGCTTTTCAAATATCCTGAGGCCTGTATAAGTATTTCATTATCAATCTGATGCACCTCCAATCCTTTACCTATACCATTAAGCAGCATGATCGTAAGTTCACCTCCCAAATGCTCTCTGAACTCTTCAAGCCCTGATAAGATCGCTGAATTGTTCGCAGATATCTGCATGATAGGGTGTGAAAGTTCAAAACCAAGTTTAATCAATAAATCCAGAATTCTTCGGCTTTCAGCATCGGTCAAATGTCCTGATAAATTAGAATAAACTGTGTCAAGTGCCATCCCCATCGCAACGGCCTCACCGTGAAGTATTTCAAAATTTGAAAGCTGTTCTAGTTTATGGGCGCTCCAATGACCGAAATCCAATGGGCGTGAAGAACCACTTTCAAATGGATCCTTACCAGCAATATGCTGCATATGAAGTTCTGCACATCTTTTAATCAGATAGTTCATTGTTTCCATATCCCTGTTAACCAGCCCTAAGGCATTATCTTCTATCCAGAAGAAAAACTCCGGATCCTTTATCAGGGCAACCTTAACAGCTTCTGAAATCCCGGAGCGCCAGTGCCTTTCATTTAAGGTTTTCAGGTACTCCTGATCATTGAACACAGCTACCGGAGGCGCAAAGGTTCCAAGAAAGTTCTTCTTACCAAAGTAGTTAATTCCATTCTTCACTCCAATACCTGAATCATTCTGTGACAATACTGTTGTCGGAATCCGGATATGCCGGATACCACGATGTGAAACAGCTGCTGCATAACCAACCAGATCGAGGACTGATCCTCCTCCAATTGCGGCGATATAAGAGTGCCTGTCTATTTTGCAGGTATTTACTGCTTCAAGTATCCGGTCAAAATAGGCAATATCATTTTTTACAATTTCTCCTCCCGGAACCAAGATGATCTCAGGCACCAATTGTACGGCTTGATGTATTTTAAAATATTCTCTTATTTCAGCAATTACATCATTCCCGGCATCTATGAATCCCTGATCAATTACGAATAATATTTTACGGGAATTATTGCCAGTCGATATACCATTCAAAAAATCATTGAACAGGGGGTTAGCCGGACTAAAAAGACCGGATGTAAAAAAGACCTTGTATTCGAACTTAATGGTAAATGACTGCTGTAAGTAATTCATAAAGATTGATACTCCGGCTAAATTCAAACAAGCTGTAGGAGCTGATTATTTTTGTTAAAGATAAATTTCAATTAAGTAACTGCAAAACGTTTTGCCAGCCATAAAGATAGTGGCAGAAGCGCTGCGATAAGCAAAGCAAAATAGATCTGTCCATAAGCTGA
>CAZGCG010000374.1:0-3559 GCA_964524205.1 uncultured Sphingobacterium sp.
AGGGGAATATGGCAAAAGCACTATTCCCTTTTTTAATTTTGATGCCATATGAAACTATTAGCAGACTATTTAAAAAATTACAAAGGACTTATTGCCCTTGCTCTGCTTCTGGCAGCAATTAACCAAATTTTTTCTCTGCTTGATCCCTGGATCTTCAGAAAGATCATTGATACCTATGTAACCCGTTACCAGGAATATACCACCGAAGAATTCTTTCAGGGCGCAGGTTTACTCATCCTTGCGGCAATGGGTGTGGCAATGGTTTCCCGAATTGCAAAAAACTTTCAGGACTATTATGTAAATGTGATTACACAGCGGCTGGGAGCAAAGATTTATTCAGATGGATTGGCTCATTCCCTTGAATTACCTTACTCGGTATTCGAAGATCAACGCAGTGGTGAAACATTGGGAATTCTTCAAAAAGTAAGAACTGATACTGAAAAGCTAATCACTGCCCTCATCAATATTGTGTTTACTTCATTGGTAGGAGTAACTTTTGTCTTTGTTTATGCCATCAATATTCATTGGTCTATTGCTGTGGTTTACGTTTCTGTAATCCCGATTCTTGGGGTGATCAGCTCTGTACTGAGTAAAAAAATTAAAATCGTTCAGAAAACCATTGTCAGTGAAACCACTGCACTGGCCGGATCTACGACCGAATCACTTCGTAATATTGAGTTGGTAAAAAGTCTTGGGCTATCCAGTCAGGAGATTAAACGCCTGAGCAATACCACTGATAAAATCTTAAAACTTGAATTGAAGAAAGTAAAATATGTACGCAGCCTTAGTTTTATCCAGGGTACGCTCGTAAACTTATTGAGAAACATGATTCTCCTGCTCATGCTTTACCTGATATTCGCAGGCAGAATCAGTGTAGGCGAGTTTTTCTCGCTTTTCATCTATTCATTCTTCATTTTCGGGCCATTACAGGAACTTGGTAACATCATCAATATCTATCGGGAAACTGAAGTATCCCTGGATAATTTCAGAGGGATATTAAGTACCCCAAAAGAGAAAAAACCATTAAAACCGGCAGTTCTGGGCCGCATCACTAGTCTTAAATTTAATTCAGTGAGCTTTAAACACCAGTCGGCAAACCGTAATGCGCTTGAAAATATCTCATTTGAGACCGTAAAAGGGCAAACTATTGCTTTTGTCGGACCCTCGGGATCAGGAAAAACTACTTTAGTAAAGCTACTGGTAGGTTTATACCATCCGGAGGCAGGGCAGGTACTCTATAATGATATTCCCGGAACCGATATTGATCTTGACGAACTTCGTGAAAAAATAGGTTTCGTTACACAGGACACACAATTATTCTCAGGTACAATCCGGGAAAACCTGCTCTTTGTTCGTCCGGATGCCAGTGATGAAGATTGTATGCGGGTATTAAAAAAGGCAGCTTGTCAAAATCTGCTGGCCCGTGCTGATAAAGGATTGGATACCGTGATAGGAGAAGGAGGTGTGAAAGTATCAGGAGGCGAAAAACAGCGTCTTTCTATTGCCAGAGCCTTATTACGCGAACCAAATATCCTTGTATTTGATGAGGCTACTTCTTCACTTGATTCAATTACCGAAGAGGAGATTACCGAAACTATTCGTGATGTATCTGTTATCCAGGATCATATTACAATACTGATCGCGCATCGTCTTTCAACCATTATGCATGCTGATAAGATCTTCGTCCTGGAGAAGGGGCATATCATTGAATCAGGCAAGCATGATGAACTGATTGCAGAAAAAGGCCTCTATTATGCTATGTGGCGTCAGCAGATCGGCGAGAAATACAGTACAGAAGTTTAAATATTTTTGTATATTCAATAATGATTCATGTACTCTTTATAAGCACATCAATCATTATTTAGCCCATCTATGATGACAGAATTCACTGCAGGCTTTGGTATTTGGGAATGGATTATGGTAATTATTGCCATTCTATCACTTATTCTCATTATTCCATTTGCACTTTTCGATACTCTGAAGTCAAAAGGTTTAAGTTCAGGTCAAAAATTTCTCTGGATCATTTTTATTCTGATAGCACCCTATCTGGGAGCAGTAGTTTATCTTTTCTGGGGTAGAAAACAAAAAGCATTATGATTACACTAACAAGTCTACTTTTTATCGGAAATATCTTCCGCTTCCTGTTTGGGATTCTCTGGGCAATTTTGATCGTCTATACCCTGCTTGACCTGTTCAGAAGCAATAAGCCTACAAATACAAAATTACTCTGGCTCATCGTAATCCTGATCGCACCAATACTTGGTTCTATTATCTATTTTGTGGTTGGAAGAACGAACAGAATCTAATCCCTGTTAATTTGTTTCAATCCCAGAGGGACAAGCTTCCTGGTTTTCAGATAAGTAAAAAATACAATGATCAGTGTCATCGTGCCTCCAAAAAGCACTGAAGGTATTGTTCCCATAAGTTTTGCAGTTGCTCCCGACTCAAATGCACCAATCTCATTCGATGAATTAATAAACATCCCGTTAACTGCCGAAACTCGTCCACGCATTTCCTGAGGGGTTAGCAACTGTAATATTGTTGACCGGATTATTACACTGACACTATCAAATGCACCCTCAAAAAAAAGACAGATTAAAGACAGATAAAAATTACGTGAAAGTCCGAAGCAAATAATAGACAGACCAAAACCGGCAACTGCCAAAAGGAGGTTTCTCCAGGGCTTGTTCATCGGAGGATATCTGGCCATGATAAACATCGTAATCACTGCACCTGCTGCGGGTGCAGCACGCATAAATCCCAGACCTTCAGAACCTACCTTTAGAATGTCATGAGCAAAAATAGGCATCAAGGCAACTGCACCCCCAAAAAATACAGAGAACATATCCAGACTTAATGCACCCAGAATCATTTTGTTATTAAAGACAAACTTGATACCCTCTGAAAGACTTTTAAATATATTTTCCCTCGGAACAAACTGAGGAGGATAATTTTTAACAAAAAAGACAATACATCCCAATGCCATGGCCATAAAACTGACGATCACTACAAAACAGGCGGTAATACCGCTGAACGCATATAACAATCCACCAACGGCCGGTCCCATGATCGATGCAACCTGCCAAATTCCACTGTTCCAGGTTGATGAATTTGCATAATGATCTCTGGGGATGATCTGAGCCACCAGGGTAAACGCGGTAGGTGAATAAAAGCCTCTGGCAATTCCCACAAAAAATATCATTAGATACATGATCAAAATGACTGATTTTTGTCCCAGATACTCAAGTCCCTCGGGGCTGGATACCAGCATCAATACAATACTTGATAGAAGCATTGCCAGGATGATCCAAATCATTAGTTTCTTTTTATCTGATTTATCAGCAATATATCCACCATAAAGAGTTACTGTTATTGAAGGAATGGCTTCTGCGAGGCCAATAAGCCCCAGAGAGAGCGGATCTTTGGTTAGCTGATAAATATGCCATCCAACCACTACAGCCTGTACCTGATAGGCAAAAGTGAATAAAAAACGCATAGCCAGATAGGAGCGGAACTCCGGAAAACGCATGGCGATATAGGGATCATTGACAGCCTCTGA
>CAZGCG010000375.1:0-3540 GCA_964524205.1 uncultured Sphingobacterium sp.
TAGTTTTAGTTGTTGATTAGATAATATAAGTTAATTGATTTTTTGTTTGGTGTTATTATGTTAATGTTAATTTTCTATGATTTTTAAAAATATCATTTTTTTGTCTCCCGATTAGTTCGGGATAACAAAAATATAATTTTCGAGTTAATAAAAAATTTTTTGTGAATTTATTAATCCTATTTATTCAATCCTGTCAAAGCCATCCCTAGAATGTGGCAAGAAACGTGCCGTTCTAAAAAACGATTATCATCAAAACCCGATAATCATTTTACAATGAAAACTATTTTTTATTGCAATTGCAAATTTGCTGAAGGATTTTAAAGGCTAAACATTTAAAAATACTTTAGGATTAGCACTAATTATCTCATTATCAGTGTATTCCTCATATTGTTTAAAATTTGATACAAATGCCTGCGCCAGAATTATAGCTTTCTGATCATAAGCATCTTTATCATACCAGGTATTACGCGGATTTAAAATTTCTGAAGGGACTCCGGGGCAGGACAAGGGCATAGCCAAATCAAAAACCGGATGTTGTTCATACTGAACTAAATTCAAATCATCATTTAAGGCAGCGCTGATCATGGCTCTGGTATATGAAAGCTTCATTCTTTTACCGGTTCCATAGGGCCCCCCGGTCCATCCGGTATTAATGAGCCATACATTTACATCTCCTTCATCAATTTTCTTTCCCAGAAGCGCTGCGTACTTAGCCGGATGAAGGGGTAAAAAGGCCTTTCCAAAGCAAGCTGAAAAGGTTAACTGGGGTTCAGATACATCAGCTTCTGTACCGGCGACTTTGGCTGTATAACCTGAAATAAAATGGTACATAGCCTGTGATCTGCTTAATCGGGATATCGGAGGCAGTACTCCAAATGCATCAGCCGTCAAAAAAAAGATATTTCTGGGGCCTGGTGCTATTGAAGGGATTAGGGCATTATCAATATAATCAATGGGATAAGCTACCCTTGTGTTTTCTGTTTTATGTGTATTACCGAAATCAACCTTCCTTGTATTCTCAAAAAAATTAATATTCTCCAATAATGCCCCAAACTTTACGGCATTGAAAATCTGTGGCTCCTTTTCCTGGCTTAAATCTACACATTTGGCATAGCAACCACCTTCAAAGTTAAATACTGCCTCCTTATCCCAGCCATGCTCATCATCACCAATAAGTGCCCGCTCAGAATCTGCCGAAAGGGTTGTTTTACCAGTGCCTGAGAGACCAAAAAACAGAGCGGTATCACCCTTCTTGCCCATATTAGCAGAACAATGCATTGAAAGAACCTGGTGCTGCTGCGGTAAGATAAAATTTAAAACAGAGAAGATTCCTTTCTTTATCTCTCCTGTATAACCGGTTCCACCAATCAGAATGATCTTGCTTGAAAAATTTATGATCGAGAAATTATGCTGTCTGGTTCCGTCTCTTGCAGGTTCAGCCAAAAATCCGGGTGCAGTAATAATTGTCCATTCAGGCTGAGAAGCGGGATTCACCAGCTCTGGCCGAAGGAATAAATTATTTGCAAAAAGATTTTGATAGGCAGTTTCAGAAACTATCCTGATATCCATTCTGTACTGCTCAGCAGCACAAGCAAAACAATCACGAACATAAATATTTTTATCAGAAAGGTAGTTGCACACCCTGGCAAACAGGGAATTGAAATTACCAGGACTCATCGGGATATTAATATCTCCCCACCATACAGTATCCGAGGTAATATCATCGTAAACAATGAAACGATCTTTAGGAGACCTGCCGGTAAACTCACCTGTATCTGCCGCAAAAGCTCCGCTATCAGCTAGTTTCCCTTCGCCATTCAGTATGGCCTGTTCAATTAAAGCAGCCGGGGATAATTGATAATAAACTGATTTTTCCTGCTTAAGCTTCAGGTATGCAAGATCTAACCTTTCGGCCGAAATTTTATTGGTATCCATTCCTTTTATAACAAGATTTTTACAAAGGTACGGAGTAAAATTTTCATCATTACAATAAAACTGTCTCAAAATCAGCTAATTGTAACTTTAACACTAAGGCATAAGGCCCTTAATTTCAGTACAATAAAGGCTGTGATCAGCCCCCGGATTTTTTGGCTTTATAACCATCGGTCAGGAGTAAAGCCAAAACCTTTTCACGAAAATCTCCCTGAATAATAATTTCACCATTCTTTGCGGATCCACCAACCCCGCATTTCTGTTTAAGCTTTTTAGCAAGCTGCTCGAGATCTTCCTGTTTTCCTGCAAAACCAGTAACCAGTGTAACCGCTTTACCACCACGTTGCTTCCTGTCGAGTTGCACCCTCAGATCCTGGAGCCGGGGTTCGGGAGTTTCCTGGATTTCTAGATCATCAAAAATATAACCAAAATCAGGATCTGTAGAATATACAACCCCCTGAAGACCTTTATTCTTTTTAGACATAATTAATTAAGGATATTTAAAGACTTCGGGTTAACTCCAATACTCAGTATTGTCCCCATATTAAAGGGATCTCCATCCAGATGAACAGCCGCATCACTCTCCCTCTTAATAGTGATATTGCTTCCCTGAATTATCTCCAAATAATTTGATTTATGGGCATTCTTTCTGAACATTCTAAGTGCTATTGCAGGAAATTTATATAGCGGGAATGGTCTTAAGATACAAATATCCAGCAAACCATCGTTTAGAGAGGCGAAAGGAGAAATATGTGCATTGTTTCCATATTGTGATGAGTTTGCAACACTAATCATAAAGGCCTGATGCTTATATTCTTTTCCATCTATTGTAAGATGATAATTCTGTGAACGATAATTGGAAACTTCTGAGAAAGCTATTTTAATATAGCTTTTAAGACCGCGCTTAACATTTTCAGCAAAACGTGCACTGATCTGTGCATCAAAACCTATACCAGCCATATTGAAGAATTTCCTGCCATTAAAAGTACCTGTATCGATTTTACTTACATGTAGCTTGTTTATTCTTCTTATAGCCTGAACATCAGTAAGAGGAATTCCTAATGATCTTGCTAGTCCATTCCCTGATCCGAATGGTATAATTCCCATCAATCTATCTGTTCCCTCAACTTCTGTTGCTACTTCATTTATTGTACCATCGCCACCTACTGCAACCAGAATATCTGCCCCATTTTTGAGTCCTTCAGCAGCCAGAAGTGAACCATGCCCATTATATTCAGTAAAGACACATTCGGAGTCAAATTTGCTCTTATCCAGATATTTATCAATCTTTTCCGGGAAATTATATTTGGATTTCCCTCCTGAAATGGGATTGATAACGAATAAAATTTTTCTTTTCAATTAAATCTAGATTTTATCTCCAAAAATACTCTTAAATTTTCTAGAACATAATATTTATCCTACTTTTGCCTTGCAAAAAAGTGGATCGATTTGCGTTGATTGCAACCACGTAAAAAAAAGTGCTAAAACATTCTGCTGGTTTTTACATCGATCAAAACTCACCCTCCACTTTCTGCATTGTAATTAAATTTCTTATTTTTTATATTAATTAAAACGCTATGCCTTATTTATTTACCTCCGAATCAGTAT